>NZ_VOZD01000029.1:0-39073 GCF_013419915.1 Acinetobacter sp. YH12043 | reverse complement strand
TTAATGGAAAAATCTAAAAGGTATGTTTTACCGAAAAAAAGAAGTAGAAACTACCCACGAGTTGTGAAAGGGAAACCACAGAAATACCCAAAAAAATGCCAGTCAATCTCTTAACTGACTGGCATTAACCTGTTTGGGTGCTTTTTTTATTGTATGTTCAACACATCCAAATTCATGTAATACATCAAATTATCAGAACTAGATCATGAATAAATTAAGGAGATAAAAATCACAATTCGCCAACACTGCCTCCATGCTATTTGACGGTTGCTAGATTAAATTTATCTCATCAACAAATACAGCTAGATATATAAAAGGTGTACTCATGAATTACAAATCTCTAATGATCGCTGTCGTAGCAACCTCAGCCATGGGTATGACAGCCGCCAATGCCGGAAATACAACGAATACGGCTTTAGCTTCTGCTTTGGGTGGTGTCGTTGGTGCCGCAGTGGGCAATAAAATGGGTGGTACAACTGGCGCAACAATCGGTTCTGCGATTGGCGGTGGTGCTGGTGCCGCAGTAGCAGCAAATAAACGTGACCGTAATGGCGCGATTATCGGTGGTGCTTTAGGTGGTGGTGCTGGTTATGCCGTAGGTAAAAACATGGCGGGTTCTAATGGCGGCTTAATTGGTGCTGCATTAGGTTCTGCTGGTGGTTCTGCCCTTGGTAAAAAAGTCAGCGAAGACCGTCGTTATGATGACCGTTATGACCGTCGCTATAGTTCAAAAAACTATCGTACTAGCAACTACCGTTATAACCACCGTCGCTAAGATTTCCTCTAATCACTTTTCCTCCTTGAATAAGCATCTTCGGATGCTTATTTTTTTGCCTGTTATTTTGGTTTACATATATATCGATTTTTTTCGATATACAAATACAATGCAAAGTCGTATGCTCTTAGTCATGTTTATTCAAGAGTAATATTATGCGTACGCTTACCGATATCCAGTTCTCTATTCTCGAACTGGTTCCAGTTCGTGACGATAAGACCATTCAATTCTCCCTGCAACATGCGTTGGAATTGGCCCAGACCGCAGAACGTCTAGGTTATAGCCGGATGTGGCTGGCCGAGCATCATAATATGGATGGTATTGCCAGCTCAGCGACTGCCGTTCTCTTAGGCTATTTACTGGCAAATACCAATAGCATCAAACTTGGCTCTGGCGGCATTATGTTGCCAAACCATGCACCCTTGGTAGTAGCAGAACAGTTCGGTACATTAGCGACTTTATATCCAGATCGTATTGAGCTGGGTCTAGGCCGTGCTCCTGGTACCGATCAAATGACCATGCGTGCTTTACGTCGTGGCCGTCAGGAAACTGAAGATCAGTTCCCGCAGGATGTTTTAGAAATTCTGCAATACTTTAAAGATCCGATTCCAGGCCAACGCATTGTGGCAACTCCAGGCCAAAGCACACACGTACCTGTGTGGTTATTAGGTTCGAGCCTGTTTAGCGCACAACTGGCAGCAAAACTTGGTCTACCCTATTCTTTTGCATCTCACTTTGCTCCGCGTATGCTTGGTCAAGCGATTCAATTGTATCGGGACAATTTCGAACCGTCTGAATATCTGGATCGTCCTTATGTTTCTATGGGCGTACCGACTTGTGTCGCAGATACAGATGAAGAAGCTGAATATCTGGCAACAAGTGCTTACCAGCGTGTCCTTGCCCTGATTCGCGGTCAAAGCCTGAAATTGAAAGCGCCGATTGATTCTATGGAAGGACTCTGGTCACCACCTGAAAAAATGTCTGTCGACAATTTCTTTGCCATGGCGCAAGTGGGTTCCAAAGAAACTGTTAAAGCCGGTTTGGAAGCACTCATAGCAAAATATGATGTAGATGAGTTTATCTTCACCTGTGACATCTATGACACAGAGAAACGTCTGCATAATTTTGAATTGCTGATGCAGATCAAAAACGGGCAATAATGCTGTCTTGCTTTGCCTAATTTATTCTGATCTATATACCCACTCTTAGGAATGGGTATATTTTTTAAAACTTTGTTTGAAAATTTTAAGTCTCCAAATAGATAAATCCATGTCTAAGATGGATCTCCTGCGCTTTAATACATCTATCTCTTATTAAAAATACAATAGAAAAAAGAATGACTGTCTAAGTTAAATTTTGAACTTTACCGTTCTAGGGCTTTTGTTAATATCTATAACAAAGCAAATAAGACTAATTATTAAATAATTTCAAGGAAAAACAATGTCTACCAAGCAGGATGAATACGCAGGTATATTTGAGAATCGTCGCGAAAATCTTCAGCATTTTACTGGCATTAAAGTACCCTCTTCCCAGCTCGCTGAACTTGACTGTGCCGGAAAAGATATTGCGATTATTGGTACAGATCAATTTACCGTAAGCCAGCTCAACAAGATTAGCCAGCAAGCTCGCTCAGTAAAAGTTTTTCAGATTAATCCGCAATTTGTATTGCCAGGTACTGAACGTGGTTTGCAGCGTCTCCTAAATCATCCCTTGATCATTAAAAATCGACGCCTATTTAATAACCGGATTAAAAGCATTTTGTCATTACGTTATCTGGAAAATCAGGTGCAGAATTTATGGCTCAGACGCCAGCTCATGCCAAATCTTGCAGCTGCATCCAAAGTTTATCTTAAATCAGACCACTATTATGCCGCTCTGCAACGTGAAAATTGCCAGCTGATTACCTGGCCTATTGCAAAAATTTCCGGAAATAGTATTCAATGTATTAATGGAGATGGACATCAGGTTGAGCTAATTGTGTATACTTTTTAATCAGAAAATTAATCTATTTTTAGCACATAAGATTAAAAATTCGGAGTATATTTGGAAAAATTTAGCTCTGCAAAATTGAATTTTTGATTTCATTGAATAGCAAAAAAGTTTAAAAAACAATTACTACATTTTTTATTAAAATATTGAATATTTCAACAACTTATAATATTCATATTTTATTTCTATGAAAGCAGTATTTTTATTAATTTTTATCTATAAATCAGAGCCAAACTGAAGTCTGACTCTGAATTCTTTTTAGCCAATTCGACGTTTTAGCCCTGTCATCTGTAAGACACGCGTTGAGATTTCTTCAATCGACATTTCCGAAACATTCAGGTACTTGATCCCTTCCGAAATATAGATGCCTTCAATTGCACGCAGTTCCATCTGGCACTGACTAAAGCTGGCATAACGGCTGTTGGCCTTACGTTCTGTACGGATTGCAACCAGACGCTCTGCATCAATCATCAGGCCAAAAAGCTTGTTTTTATGCGGTCTTAGCACTGCTGGCAGGCGGTTATCGTCCAGATCTTCTTCAGTTAGCGGATAGTTCGCTACACGAATTCCAAATTGCAAAGACAAATAAATTGAGGTCGGAGTTTTACCGGAACGCGATACGCCAATCAGGATCAGATCAGCCTTATCATAGTGACGCGTACGCGCACCATCATCGTTGTCGAGCGCAAAATGTACGGCATCAATACGCGCCTTATAAGACTCGGAATCGGTCACCGCATGGGTCTGACCGACTAAAGTCGTAGGTTCGGTACCAAGCTCTTCTGACAATTTACTAATAAGCCCTTCAAAAACATCAAGATTTACTGCATTTGCGGTATTAATGATGTCTCGCACATAGGGATCCACCAACGTATCGAAAACCAAAGGTTTTTGGCCATCTTTTTGGGCACGTTCATTGATCTCTGTGACCACATTCATGGCCGCTTCTTCAGAGCTAATATAAGGGATAATATGAATGTCAAAATCCACATGCGGAAACTGCGCTAACAGCGAGTGGCCAAGGGTTTCAGCAGTAATGGCAGTACCATCGGAAATAAAAAACACACTCCGCTGAATTTGTTTACCTTCTGACATTAAAATTCTCCTCAAACATTTGTCTTAGTACTATATAATCTTTATAGTAAACCGATCTTACATGACTGTCGCTTAGTAAAATCAAAAACCTAGAAGATTTGCTATACTCTCATGCCAAGATAGTGATTAATACTGCAAAAGTGGAGTAACAACTTTGGAAGCGCGCGTAATTGGTCTAGAAAAATTAGGGAAGCACGATGTTGAGCTTGTAGGTGGGAAAAATTCATCTCTGGGCGAAATGATCAGCCACTTATCTAATGCTGGTGTATCAGTACCAGGTGGCTTCGCAACAACAGCTGCTGCTTATCGTGAATTTCTCGAGCAAAGTGGCCTAAACGCTAAAATCAATGCAGAGCTTGCTGCACTTAACGTTGATGACGTCAATGCACTTGCTGAAACTGGTGCAAAGATTCGTCAATGGATTGTGGAAACTCCACTTACTGCTGAACTGGAAAAGGAAATTCGTGCAGCTTTTGCAGAACTTTCAAACGGCAACCCTGACATCGCGGTTGCCGTTCGTTCATCTGCGACTGCAGAAGACTTACCTGATGCTTCTTTCGCAGGTCAGCAAGAAACCTTCCTGAACATTCGTGGTATCGATAACGTTCTGATCGCGATCAAAGAAGTGTTTGCATCTTTGTACAATGACCGCGCGATCTCTTACCGTGTACACCAAAACTTTGCGCATGACGTGGTTGCCCTTTCTGCAGGCGTACAACGTATGGTTCGCTCAGAAACTGGTGCTGCTGGTGTAATGTTCACTCTAGATACTGAATCAGGCTTCCGTGATGCAGTATTCATTACAGCTTCTTATGGCTTGGGTGAAATGGTAGTTCAGGGTGCAGTAAACCCGGATGAATTCTATATTTCAAAACCGCTTCTAAATGCAGGCAAACACGCTGTACTGCGCCGTAACTTAGGTTCTAAACACCAGAAAATGATTTATGGTGAAGAAGCCGCTGCGGGTAAATCAGTTGTTGTAGTTGATGTAGAAAAAGCAGATCGTCAACAATTTGCATTGAACGATCATGAACTGCAAGAATTGGCTAAGCAAGCACTGATCATTGAAAACCACTACGGTTCTCCAATGGACATCGAGTGGGCTAAAGACGGTGATGACGGTAAAATCTACATCGTTCAGGCGCGCCCTGAAACTGTGAAGAGCCGTGAAAATGTCGGTACTATGGAACGCTACCTGTTAAAACAACGTGGTACTGTAATCTGTGAAGGCCGTTCAATCGGTCAACGTATCGGTTCTGGTAAAGTCCGCATCGTAACTTCAATTAAAGAAATGGACAAAGTACAAGACGGTGACGTACTTGTATCTGACATGACTGACCCAGATTGGGAACCAGTGATGAAACGTGCTGCTGCGATTGTAACTAACCGTGGTGGTCGTACTTGTCACGCTGCGATCATCGCACGTGAGCTTGGTGTTCCAGCGATCGTAGGTTGTGGTAATGCAACTGAAGTGCTGGTAGACGGTCAGGAAGTCACTGTATCTTGTGCTGAAGGTGGTACTGGTTTCATCTACGAAGGTGCGCTTGATTTCGAAATCCAAACCAACTCTATCGAATCTATGCCAAAACTTCCGTTCAAAATCATGATGAACGTAGGTAACCCGGATCGTGCATTCGACTTCGCGCAAATTCCGAACGAAGGTATTGGTCTTGCTCGTCTAGAGTTCATCATCAACCGTATGATCGGTGTGCATCCTAAAGCATTATTGAACATCGACAGCCTGCCACGTGAAACTCGTGCTGCTGTACTTGCTCGTACTGCAGGTTATGCATCTCCGATCGAATTCTATGTAGAAAAACTGGTTGAAGGTATCTCTACTCTTGCTGCTGCGTTCGCTGACAAACCAGTGATCGTACGTATGTCTGACTTCAAGTCAAACGAATACGCCAACCTGATCGGCGGTAAACTGTACGAACCTGAAGAAGAAAACCCAATGCTGGGCTTCCGTGGTGCAAGCCGTTATGTATCTGATAACTTCCGTGACTGCTTCGAACTTGAATGCCGCGCATTGAAAAAAGTTCGTGACGAAATGGGTCTGACTAACGTTCAAATCATGATCCCGTTCGTACGTACTGTTGCTGAAGCTAAACGTGTTATTGAGCTATTAGGTCAAAATGGTCTGAAACGTGGTGAAAATGGTCTTAAAGTGATCATGATGTGTGAATTGCCAACTAATGCTTTGTTAGCTGAACAATTCCTTGAACACTTCGACGGTTTCTCTATCGGTTCAAATGACTTGACTCAGTTAACGCTTGGTCTGGACCGTGACTCTGGTATTGTTTCTCATCTGTTTGATGAACGTGACCCAGCAGTAAAAGCACTGCTTTCTATGGCCATCCATGCTTGCCGTAAAGCAGGTAAATATGTAGGTATCTGTGGCCAAGGTCCTTCTGACCACCCGGATCTTGCACAATGGCTAATGGAACAAGGCATTGAGTCTGTATCTCTTAACCCAGACTCAGTATTGGATACCTGGTTCTTCTTGTCTGAAGAGAAAGCTCAAAAGGCTTAATTCGCTCTATAAAAAAAGACCCTTTCATAGGGTCTTTTTTTTTTTATGTTCTCAATACTGCCCAAATATTATCTTAATCACATTTATAGTTAAGTGATCAATCATATATTTTTGATTTAACTGAAATCAAATCATCTACATAAGCATAAGCTTATTAGTGTAATGACAAACAAATACCAACAAACAGCATGAGAAAAAATTGCATAATTAAATTTAAGTGAATTTTCACATCATGATAGCAAAATCATCAATCCTTGCTACACTATCTCAATTATGGAGGAATTTGGTGATGAACATTCTTGAAAATCCTAAACTTATCCATATATTACACTTATATTCTTTTATTTGTTTTCAGCCTGAAAATACTTAAACTCCTAGTTCAATTTTTGTCTAAATTTATATTTTTGAGATTCAGTTTATATGCAGATTTACTTGGCACGAAATAATCAACAAGCTGGCCCATATACGCTCGAGCAATTAAATCAGATGCTTGCCAACCAACAGGTACTTCTGACTGATTTGGCTTGGCATCAAGGTATGACCGAATGGAAAGCTTTAGGTGAACTCACCCAAGGGAAACTGATCTATCAGCCTGAAGGCTATGTAGCACCAGAAACGCCAGCGACACCAGTCTATCAGGCTCCACAGAACACAAATGAGTCAAGTACAGACCATCTTCGTGCCCGCAGTTCTCAAAATGTTGCAGCAAAAAAAGAACTGGCGAGTATTCCAAGCCGTATTTTAGCCAAGATTGTGGATCTGCTTTTATGGCTGCCTGCGACGTTTATTTTGACCGCATTTTTTACTCCTGAACAGGAAACCCAGTTTGCACAACTGAACCAGGAGTTTATGAATGTGATGTTAAGTAGTGACGCTGACCCTGCTCTGGCACAGCAACTACAAACTCAGATGTTTGACATGTTTTCACAACAGGCATGGATTGCGACTGCAATTTACCTGGTGATCATGCTCGCTATTCAGGCCTTTCTGATTGCCAAATCGGGTCAAAGTATCGGTAAAAAACTGACTAAAATTAAGATCGTAGATGCCGAGACTGGTGAAAAAACCAGCTTGATGCGCGCCTTCACTATTCGCAGTGTATTCTTTATTTTCCTGAATATTATCTTCATGCCACTCAGCACAATCATTGACTGGGCGTTCGGTTTAGGGCAAAAACGTCAAACCGTGCACGATAAACTGGCAAAAACCCAAGTCGTTAAACAATAATTAGTTCTGCCATAAAATGGGATGTTTTGGCATCCCATTTTCCTACATAACTTTGAAATTACAATAAAATTCCTATAAATATTCTTGAAACCCGACCAACAAAATCAGTTTTTATTACAGTCATTTAAAGCACCTTTATATATAGCTTAGTTTGGCAATATCAGGCATAATGCCCTACAACGTAGCGGTGTATTATGATTAGAAGGGTGTTTTGTAAAAAACGGCCTCTTTTATCATGCGACACTTTAATCGCTATCCCATATTAAATTAGGGAATGGGACTCTTCACCGAGGTTGTAAAATGAGACAAACGATTTTAGCTGTATTGTCTTTATCAACGATGGCTGCACTTTTAACAGGGTGTGGTGGTGATCTAGTACTTCTGAACTCTAAGGGTCCAGTTGCTGAAGGCCAAAGTAGCCTGATGATGACTGCGATTTACTTAATGCTGTTGGTGGTAATTCCATCAATTATCATGGCATTATGGTTCGGTTGGAAATATCGTGCATCGAATAAAGACGCAGACTATAAACCTACATGGGCACACTCTACTGCGATTGAAATTGTAGTTTGGGGTATCCCTGTCATTATTATTGGTATTTTAGCTTGGTTAACTTGGTGGGGTTCCCACAAGTACGACCCATACCGCCCACTTGAGGCAGATAAAGCACCATTAACAGTTCAGGTTATTGCTGAACAGTTCAAATGGATCTTCATCTACCCAGAACAAAACATTGCGACTGTAAACGAAATTCGCTTCCCAGAGAAAACTCCGGTAAGTCTTCGTTTGACTTCTAACTTCACGATGAACTCATTCTTCATCCCTGCGTTAAGTGGTCAGATCTATGCAATGGCGGGTATGCAAACTCACCTGAACTTAATGGCAGACGAAACTAGCCCAGCTGAAGGCTACCGCGGTTTCTCTTCTAACTATTCAGGCTATGGCTTCTCACAAATGCGCTTCCGTGCACATGCTGTGACTGATGCTCAGTTTGCTGAATGGGTAGCTGCAGTTAAAGCAGGTAACGGTACTTCAGTAAATCCAGAAGCAGTTCAAAAAACTGTTTTAGACCAAGCTGAATTTGCAAGCTTGCGTGACGGTAACCGTGGTAAACACCAAATCGAAGCGATTATTGCAAAAGCTACGACTCCTGAAGAGAAGGCTGCTGCTGAAGCAATGAAGCCTTACCCAACTAAGCCACATCCAGTGACTTACTACTCTTCTGTTGAGCAAGGTTTGTTTGAATCTGTGATCAATAACTACATGAGTAACTATCACGGTGCTGATCACTCAGCGTCTTCTGTTGCTCACCAGGAAGCAGCTGCTTCTGAAGCACATGTAGATGTTGAACATGCGACTGCTTCTCAAGGGGAATAAGACATGAGCTTATTAGGTAAGTTAGGTCCAGATGCAATTCCTTACGATCCAATCGTATTGGTCACTGTTGCAGCTATGATCTTAGGTGGTATCGCAGTTGTTGCAGGTATCACTTACTTCAAAAAATGGGGCTACTTGTGGAACGAATGGTTCACATCTGTAGACCATAAAAAAATTGGTATCATGTATATCTTCGTATCGATCGTCATGCTTTTGCGTGGTTTCGCCGATGCGATCATGATGCGTCTTCAGCTGTTCCTTGCTAAAGGTGGCGGCGAAGGTTACTTACACCCTGAACACTACGACCAGATCTTTACTGCTCACGGCGTAATCATGATCTTCTTCGTGGCAATGGGTCTTGTTGTTGGTTTGATGAACATCTCTGTACCGCTTCAAATCGGTGCGCGTGACGTTGCATTCCCATTATTGAACTCTTTAAGCTTCTGGCTATTTGCTGGTGCTGCGGGTCTAATGATGGTTTCACTTGCGCTTGGTGAGTTCGCTGCGACTGGTTGGATGGCTTATCCTCCACTGTCTGGCATTGAATACTCTCCTGGTGTTGGTGTTGACTACTACATCTGGGCGCTTCAGGTTTCAGGTCTTGGTACACTTCTTACTGGTGTTAACTTCTTCGTTACCATCATTAAAATGCGTGCGCCTGGCATGAAACTTATGGACATGCCAATTTTCACTTGGACAGCTCTTGTAACTGCGGTTCTGATCGTTGCAACATTCCCAGTATTAACTGCGACGATTGCAATGCTTTCTCTTGACCGTTACTTCGGTTTCCACTTCTTCACAAACGACTTAGGCGGTAGCCCAATGTTGTACGTGAACTTGATTTGGACTTGGGGTCACCCAGAAGTATATATCTTGGTATTACCAGCTTTTGGTATTTACTCAGAAGTTACTGCGACGTTCTCTCGCAAAACGTTGTTCGGTTACAAATCAATGGTGTACGCAACTGTAGCAATTGGTGTTCTTTCACTGGTTGTTTGGGTTCACCACTTCTTTACCATGGGTGCAGGTGCCAACGTTAACGCGTTCTTCGGTATCATGACCATGATTATTGCGATTCCTACTGGTGTGAAAATCTTCTCTTGGTTGTTCACCATGTATAAGGGTCGTATTACCTATACAACACCAATGCTATGGACACTTGGCTTCCTTGTGACTTTCGGTATCGGTGGTTTAACAGGTGTATTAATGGCAGTTCCACCAGCGGACTTCCTTGTACACAACTCTTTATTCTTGATCGCTCACTTCCATAACGTAATTATCGGTGGTGTAGTGTTCGCGATGTTCGCAGGTATCATCTTCTACTGGCCGAAAATGTTCGGTTGGAGACTGAATGAGACTTGGGGTAAAGCAGCATTCTGGTTCTGGTTCTTCGGTTTCTACTTTGCATTCATGCCACTTTATATCCTTGGTTTCATGGGTATGACTCGTCGTTTGAATACATATGACAACCCAGAGTGGGATCCGTACTTAGCAATTGCTTTCTTCGGTTCTGTACTTATCGCGATCGGTTTATTCTGTTTCGTTATGCAAATCGTGGTTGGTTTCCTACAACGCGATCAACGTCTAGATTTGACTGGCGATCCATGGGATGGTCGTACGCTTGAATGGGCTACATCTTCTCCTGCTCCGTTCTATAACTTTGCTCATCTTCCAAAGATCAATGGTATTGATACTTTCTGGGTCGAGAAAGAAAACGGTGTTGCTTATGCAAAACCTACGAAGTACGAAGATATCCATATGCCGACTAACCGTGCTGCTGGTTTCATTATCGCAATGTTCATTACTGTTATGGGCTTCGCGTTAATCTGGCACATCTGGTGGTTAGTAGCGGTTACTTTCGTAGCAGCTATCATCAGCTTCATCGTGTCTTCTTTCACCAAGAAAGTGGATTACTATGTTCCTGCTGCTGAAGTTGAGCGTATTGAAGGTGAACGTTATGCGATCCTTGAAAAACACTTGAAGAAGGACTAAGACCATGGCTGAAGTACTTCATCACGATAACCACGGACACGATGAGCATCATCATCACGATGATACTGACATCACTGTCTTTGGTTTCTGGACTTACTTGATGAGTGACCTTATCCTTTTCGGTACACTCTTCATTGCATTCGCTGTTTTAAGTAGCCACGTTCCATTAGGCACTCCAAGCGCGCGTGATCTGTTTGGTGATTCATTAGGCTTCGTTTTAACTGAAACGTTTGCCCTCTTGATCTCTTCCGTAACTTTTGGTTTTGCCGTTCTAGCTGCCTACAAGAAAAACGTTAGTCAGGTTCTTACCTGGTTAGCGATCACTTGGTTATTTGGTGCTGCCTTCATTGGTATGGAACTTTATGAGTTCAATCATTTAGTTCATGCTGGTCATGGCCCTAGCACTTCTGCGTTCCTGTCTTCGTTCTTTACGCTGGTAGGTACGCACGGTATCCACGTGACTTCAGGTTTGGTATGGATGATCGTGTTAATGATTCAAATCAAGAAATATGGTTTGACTCTGCCTAACACTCGTCGTCTTGCGTGCCTAAGCTTGTTCTGGCACTTCCTTGACATCGTATGGATCTGTGTATTCAGCGTAGTTTACTTGATGGGAGTTCTATAATGAGTCATGATCATAACGCTGCTGGCGAATCACACGGTAACATGAAGCAATATACTGTTGGCTTCATCCTGTCTGTTGTCCTTACTGTAATTCCATTCGGTATGGTCATGGCAGGTGGTTTTAGCCGCGGTATCTTGATTACTGCTATTGCAATTACTGCAGTCGCTCAGATTCTTGTGCAATTAATTTACTTCTTGCACATGAACTCTTCTTCAGAGCAACGCTGGAACGTAATTGCATTTGTGTATACCATCTTAACCATCGCTATTCTTTTAGTGGGTTCTGTATGGATCATGAACTACCTACACTACAACATGATGATCTAAACTGGTTGTCATGCTGAAAAAGTATTTATTCCTGACTAAGCCAGGAATTCTCTTCGGTAACTTTGTTACCACTTTGGGTGGCTACTTCGTAGCCACTCAAGGTTCTGTAGATTTCCTTCTCCTGCTTCTTACTCTTATTGGTACTACTCTCGTAGTGGCATCAGGATGCGTGGTCAATAACGTTATTGATCAGGACATCGACCAAAAAATGCAGCGCACGCAAAATCGCGCACTTGTCAAAAAAACTATTTCTGTACCTGTTGCTCTCACCTTTGCTTTTGTACTGGGTGTGATCGGTTTTGGCATTTTATGGTTCTGGGTAAATGCATACGCTTTCCTATTCGCAGTTATTGGTTTTGTCGTATACGTTGGTTTTTACAGCTTATGGACAAAACGAACAACTATTCACCAAACACTGGTAGGCAGTATTTCTGGTGCAGCACCGCCTGTGATCGGTTATACCGCAGTTGCAAGCCAGTTTGACCTGGGTGCCCTTTTAATTTTTCTAGGGTATGCACTCTGGCAAATGCCCCATTCATGGGGAATTGCAGTCTATCGTTTTGAAGATTACAAAAATGCAGGCATTCCAATTCTGCCTGTCGCCCGTTCAATTCGACGTACCAAGATCGAATCTTTGATCTACGTGATATTGTTCGGAATTACCATGAATGCTTTATTTGTTTATGGTTATGCAAACTGGATCTATCTGGTGGTATTAAATCTGATGACGCTTTACTGGATCTATCTCAGTATTCAGGGCTTTAAAGCTGAAGATAATCAGGCATGGGCAAAACAGTATTTCATGTTCTCGGTCAAACTAATTACCGTGATCAGTATTATTTTCAGTTTTACTTCTACTGCCCCGCAGAATCCAATCATATTCTTTTAAGAAGATAGAGTTTTACTCTATCTTTTTTATTTCTCCTGCTAAATACCTAATTCCTTTCAAGCTTACTTAAAGTATCTGTGTTTCTTCTAGAAATTTCCCTCTTGTAAATTTTTATTTGCTTCCATACCTACTTAAACATTCATCATCTGGCAAGATTTGCTTGTATTTCAGCCCCAAAACCACTAAACTTCACGCTTCGCATATTATGCGACACAACCAAGGTTGTGACTCCTTGCTTCAATTTCACTTAAATTGGGGCTGTTTAAACCGTAAGGAGCTGACAATGCGTCACTACGAAATCGTACTATTGGTACATCCAGACCAAAGCGATCAAGTTGTGGGTATGGTAGAACGTTACCTGACTCACATCAAAGAAGCTGAAGGTCAAATCCACCGTCTTGAAGACTGGGGCCGTCGTCAATTGGCTTACCCAATCAACAAGATCCACAAAGCTCACTACATTCTGATGAATGTTGAGTGTGGTCAAACTACTCTTGATGAGCTAGAAGAATTGTTCCGTTATAACGATGCAATCATTCGTAGCCTTATCATCCGTCGTGAAAACGCTATCACTGAAGAGTCACTATTGGCTAAGAGTGCTGAAGAAAAACGTGCGCGTAAAGCTCAACGTGAAGAAGCACAACAAGCTCAAGACTCTGCTGAAGCATAAGGAGAACCTAACATGGCACGTTTTTACCGTCGTCGCAAGTTCTGCCGCTTTACAGCTGAGAACGTTACGTACATCGACTACAAAGATATCGACACTTTAAAACAGTACATCACTGAAAACGGCAAGATTGTTCCTAGCCGTATTACAGGTACTAAAGCTCGTTACCAACGTCAGCTAGCACTTGCTATCAAACAAGCTCGCTACTTGTCTTTGATCCCTTACACTGACAATCATAAGTGAGGTTGAGCTGTGGATATTATCTTATTACAACGCATTAAAAACCTTGGTAAACTTGGTGATAAAGTTTCAGTTAAAGCTGGTTACGGCCGTAACTACTTGATCCCTCAAGGTAAAGCAGTTGCAGCTACTGAAGCTAACACTGCTGCTTTTGAAGCTCGTCGTGCTGAACTTGAGAAACAAGAAGCTGAAGTATTAGCTGCTGCTCAAGCACGTGCTGACCAATTGAACGAAGTAAACATCGTAATCACTGCGAAAGCTGGTGATGAAGGTAAACTGTTCGGTTCAATCGGTACTCGTGACATCGCTGACGCGTTGACAAATGCTGGTCTTACAGTTGACCGTGCTGAAGTTCGTCTTCCAAATGGCGCACTTCGCAACACTGGTGAATTCAACATCGCAATCCAATTGCACCATGATGTTGCTGCAGAAGTTCTGGTTACTATCGTAGCTGAGTAATTTCTCACCGAAAAAAGGGCATGCTTTGGCATGCTCTTTTTTTATCTCTAAAAAATATAATCTGCTCAACAGTAGAAAATTCAATTTATTCTTCGCGTTCACAAAAAATTGCACTTCGCATTTTGGATCAGACCGCGTATCATTTCATCTCGTAGTGAATAAACCTTATTCATCTCCGACAATATTTAACCATTGTATTTAAAATCAGGGATTTATATGTCACAGGCGAATGCCAGCAAAAAGGCACCTACCGCTAAACCAGAAATTGTTGCTGATACCCAACTTAAGGAGTTCCGTACTCCCCCGCACAATTTAGCGATTGAACAGGCTGTACTTGCTGCCCTTATGACTGTGGCTGAATCTTTTGAACAAGTCGGCGATGTACTTACCGAAAATGATTTTTATGCGACCCGGCATAAATATATCTTCCGTGCCATTGAACAGCTTTCTAAGGAAAACTCGCCTTATGATGCAGTACTGGTTCATGACTGGCTGATCAAGCAGAACTTACTCGATGCGGTCGGTGGTGAAGAATATTTGATGCAGCTAATGGCTGACTCGCCTTCAAGTTTCTATAACCTGGAAACCTATGCCGGAAAAATTAAAGAGTTCTCTACTTTACGTAGCATGATCAAGGTCAGCTCTGAAATTTTACAGAATGCCTATGACACTAAAGGCCGTCCGGTGAGTGAAATTCTGGATCTGGCTGAAACTAATATTTTCTCGATTGCCGAACAACATAATAACAATGCCAAGGCTCAAGGTCCAAAAGCGATTAATACCGTTGTAGCTGACGTGTTCGACAAGTTGAATGAACTGTCCCAATTAGAAGGTTCAATTACCGGTCTGACCACCGGTTTCGTGGAACTAGACAACAAAACTTCCGGTATGCAGGCCGGCGATTTGATTATTGTCGCAGCCCGTCCTTCTATGGGTAAAACCACCTTTGCCATGAACCTGGTCGAAAGTGTGCTGTTTAACAACAACCTCCCTGCACTAGTCTATTCGATGGAGATGCCAGCGGATTCGATTGCGATGCGTTTGATTTCCTCTTTCGGCCGGGTGCATCAAGGTCACTTACGTGCTGGTAAAATGGACAGCGATGAATGGTCAAAAGTGACTAGTACCATTGTGCATTTACAGGAAAAGCATCTTTATATCGATGATTCCTCTGCACTACCACCGACTGAGGTTCGTGCGCGTGCGCGTCGTATTGCCAAAATGCATGGCGGTAAGCTCGGTTGTATCATGGTCGATTATCTTCAATTGATGAAAGTACCGGGTATGGGTGATAACCGTGTAGGCGAGATCTCGGAAATTTCTCGAAGCTTAAAAGCCTTGGCCAAAGAGATGCAATGTCCAGTCATTGCCTTATCACAGTTGAACCGTTCTCTAGAAAACCGTCCCAACAAACGCCCGGTGATGTCTGACCTTCGTGAATCTGGTGCGATCGAACAGGATGCCGACTTGATCATGTTTATTTACCGTGACGAGGTTTATAACAAGGAATCGAAAGAAGCCGGCACTGCCGAGATTATTATCGGTAAACAGCGTAATGGTCCAATTGGTACCGTACGTCTGGCATTTGAAGGTCAATATACCCGTTTCAGTAACCTCTCTCCTGAGTTCTATGCCCAGTATGATGATGAAGAGTAAGTATTCAAGTTTGATCTGAGTGTAGAAAAGAGGCCGAAATGGTCTCTTTTTTATTTAGAATGCTTGCTGTGCATGAAATTATATAAATGAGCATGTCCATTTATAGTAGATAGGTCTACAATATTCACAATTTTGAAATGACCGCTTTTGTTTTCACAATCCTGTTATTTCTCTCCCTGTTTTGTGTGTTCCACACGATATTATTTTTGTCATCCCGCAGGAGTATCTAGGGTGCGCCAAGCTACAGTTTATATTGACAGTGAAGCACTGCAATATAATTTAAACCGTGTCAAACAACTTGCCCCAACCGCTAAAATCGTCAGCATGGTCAAAGCCAATGCTTACGGACATGGAATTAAAGACTGCTTAGCAGCCTTAAAAGATAGTGATGCCTTTGGTGTCGCCTGTCTGGAAGAAGCCCTGGAAATTCGTGAACTCGGCTACCAGCAACCCATTACCCTAATCGAAGGCATTTTCTCTGCAGATGAAATGCAGGTTGTGATCGATCAGAATATTGAAGTCATTGTGCATCATCAGCCACAACTGGACTGGTTACTGGCAAATAAAGAAGCCTATATTGCGAAAGGCCTAAAAGTTTGGGTAAAACTCAACAGCGGTATGAACCGTCTTGGTTTTAAAATTGATGTGATTAAAGATGTGATCAATCAATTAAAAGCAGAAGGTTTTACCTGCGTGCTGGCGATGCACTTTGCCAATGCTGATGCGGAACATCCTCTCAATGAACAGCAAATCCAGCAGTTCTTGGAAGTGAAGAATGACTGCGCACCTTTAATGGGTTCTTGCTGTAACTCAGCTGCGATCTATAAATATCCAGAATTGCATTTTGACTTTGTTCGTCCGGGCATCATGCTCTACGGCGCGACTCCATTTGCAGACAAGACTGTACATGATCTAGATCTAAAACCAGTCATGACTTTTACCGCTGAAGTGATTGCATTGAATAATATCAAACCTGGTGAACATGTCGGTTATGGTTCAACTTTTACTGCTGACAAAGACATGACCTTGGCCATTGTTTCTATCGGTTATGGTGACGGTTATCCACGTGCTTTCCCGAAACAGAACCATGTAGCGATTCATGGTCAGCAAACCCGTGTGATTGGCCGTGTGGCAATGGACATGATTGCCATTGATGCAACTGGTCTCAATCTGGAATTAGGTACTGAAGTCGAACTATGGGGCAAATCCCGTCTGGTTGATGATGTAGCTGAAGCCAATGGTACGATTGGTTATGAATTACTTTGCCGCATGTCTGCCCGCCCGGTACGCAAACTGGTTTAAAGAAAAACTAGCCAAAAATAAAAAAGCCCAATATAAATTGGGCTTTTTTATACGGTCAGTATTTAAGCTAATTTTTGCTCTTCATTTTCGATTAATGACAGTTCAAGTAATAAAGCATCTACTTGTTCCTGGTTAAAATCATTAGGCGTAAAAACCTCAAATCCCATCTCTTGGCAGAATTGTTGAATGGAACTGCGTTTAGAAATATATTTCATCGACCAGTCGCCAAAAGTACGCTGCTCAATCTCTTTGGTTTCAAATAGTTTAATATTTTTATGGCGTGGATCTTTAGACAGTCTCTCTGTCAGTAAAGCTTTTAAAACCAGACATTCCCCTTCCAGGCACTGGAAAAAATGTCCATCAGCAAAATAAAGCACCCCTGTTATTTGATTAGGATGATTAAAATCACGTGCTTCTTTAAGGATATCCGTTAAATCTTGAAGTAAGTCGGCTTTGGACGAGGTACTTTCACTGGCGTAACAAAATTGGTACATGCGGCTAACCTCTATTCTTATCTATGCAATATCGTATAGAAGTTAGCACTGTATACTAAACGGTCAATTTTTGCTAATACTTATAAGAAAAAATTATTTATAATTCTATAAATATTATAAGAAATAGTCATTCGATGGTGTAGGCAATTCAGCTAGGCCTTTCTTTAAAGTTTCTGACCACTGTCGACTGATATCAGTAAAATACTCATCGTCTTCAGCAATACGTTTACCTTTCGGCATCATTAAGCTGTCTTTTTTATAGACAAGTACATCCAGTGGCATACCGACAGATACATTTGAACGTAAGGTAGAAGCAAAAGAAATCAAAGAACAACGTAATGCTTCATCGAGTGGCATATCATAGGTCAAGGCACGATCCAGAATCGGCTTACCGTATTTGCTTTCACCAATCTGGAAATATGGCGTATCTCGTGTCGCGCAAATAAAATTGCCTTGCGGGTAGATATGATAGAGCTGCATTTCCTGATTTTTAATCTGGCCGCCGACCAGGAAATTACAATAGTAAGTACTTTGTTCTAAACTATCATCCGTGACATTGGCAATCACTTTTTTGAGTGTATTACCCACCAGTTCCGCAACATCAAACATGGTCGGTAAACTCAGGATATTCGGTTCCTGCCTGAGTTCCAGCTGATTTCTGATATGTCCGATTACCGCCTGTGTTGTTGCCAGGTTTCCGGAAGCCTGGAGTACGATAACGCGCTCCCCATCTACCCCAAAGGTATATAATTTTCGAAATACCGAAATGTGATCCACACCAGCATTGGTACGTGTATCACTGATAAATAGCATACCTTGCTCTAAACGAAGGGCACAACAATACGTCATTTTTTGTCCTTATTAATGAATTAACATCCTAGTACCTGGACGATGGAATACATGGATTCCACACCGCCTTCTTCTCTTACACCACGTACTGGTGCAACATCCCAATAGTCGCGCCCCACCGCAACATAGACATGCGCACTAGGCGTAAATAACAGGTTACTCACATCAAAACAGTACCATGCCTGTTCAATAAATACCTCAGCCCAAGCATGACTCGCCAGATGTGAGGCATTCTGTGCATAAAGATAACCTGATATATAACGTGATGGTAAACCTAAATGTTTACACATGGCGATAAAAATATGACTGTGATCCTGACAGACGCCCTGACGTGCTTCAAAAGCATCAATAGCAGACCCCTGTACCGTAGTACTATTTGATATATAAGGAACGTGTTCGAGTACGGCTTGAGCCAAGCCGATTAAATGTTTACGAGTTAATGCTGGAACATGACGATCTGCAAAATCCTTCATCTCTGCATTGCATTTTGTTGCTTCAGTCGGCTGTAAAAATAGATATGGATTTAAGGAATCATTTAAGCCCTGCTCATGCGCGAGATTTAGCTCAACGATGCCTTGTGCCATGATCATCAGGCTATGATAGGATTCACGCTGTGTACTGGTCATCCAGAGATTTTTAAAGGCATCATGCCGAATCACTTTCTGACCCGGTACACTGACATCCCAATAATGCACCTTCTGATGTTCATTGGTGGAAGGCATCATTTTGATGTACTGAATACTGTTCCTCACCTCGGCTGTGTACGTGTATTGCGTTTGGTGATTCACCATCAATTTCATACATCAGCCTCGAACAAGCGATGAATATGATCACTAAACTGGTAAAACTGCTTCAGATCAGGTGCGGCACGTAACTGTGTCCAGTATTGTTTTACACTGCCCCAACCAATCTCACAGAGTGTATCCACAATATAATCGATTTTACATAAGGTACGGGTAGTATCCTCACCGAGACGTAACTGCTGATCTAGCTGTTCCAAACATTGGCCCAGACTGAAAAATAGAAATACATCTGATGATTCTGCTTCTAGAATTTCGGCACAATCTGTCACGACATCGCAGATATAACCGGCATTCTGATCCGCAGTTTTAATCAGTTTCAGTAGTTCGGAATATGCTTTGCCAGACAATACACCGCGTAATTCCTGAATATTGTCTTTTGCCACCTGAAACTGTTGGGTAAATGAAGTCGGTTGGGTACTATCCAGAACCAGCTCATTTAATGAACTGGCATCAAACGCAGGCAAACAGAAAGCATGTGCATAAGCCACAGCGGCTTCATCATCTAAAAATGGAAAATGCGAACATAAAAACTGGGTACGAGATAAATAACGGCCTAACCAAAAAATATGTTGCGCATTGGTATTTAACAAAACCATGACGTTATCCTTCTTTGGAATGTTATGAATGTAAGTTGTCGACTACCCAAGTATCTTTGATCCCGCCACCTTGCGATGAGTTGACCACCAGTGAGCCTGCCTGCATGGCTACCCGGGTCAGACCACCTGGCACAATTTCAGTGCGGTAAGGTGAGCTCAAGACAAAAGGACGCAGATCAATATGTCGTTCAGCAATACCAAAATTGCTTAAAGTCGGACTGACCGACAAATTCAAAGTTGGCTGCGCAATATATAAATGCGGCGCAGCTAAAATTTTATCTCTGAAAATATCAATATGCTGTTGAGAGGCTTGTGGCCCAATCAGCATGCCGTAACCGCCAGAACCTTGTGCTTCCTTGACGACCAGCTGATCCAAATTTGTCAACACATAGTCCAGATCTTCCGGATTACGGCATTGGTAGGTTGGAACATTATTTAAAATCGGTTTTTCACCCAAATAAAAATGAATCATTTTATCGACATAAGGATAAATCGATTTATCATCTGCCACACCTGTACCCGGGGCATTTGCGATTACAACATTGTGCTGTAAATATGCGGACATTAAGCCCGGAACACCCAAAGTACTGTCTGGTTTAAAGCACAGTGGATCAAGATAGGCGTCGTCGACTCTTCTATAAATAACATCAACCTGTTGACGCCCACGTATTGTTTTTACATAAACCTTCGAGTTCTCAACAAAAAGATCACGTGATGTCACTAAAGGCACATTCATCTCCCTTGCAAGGCAAGCGTGTTCATAGTATGCACTATTGAAACGACCCGGGGTCAAAACCACAATGAATGGATTATCGGTATAAGCATTTTCCGCCAGAATTTCTTTTAAGAGTTTTGGATATTGTTCAATACCGGCAATATTGGATTGCTCAAACACTTTTGGCATTAACTTCTGGCTGATCTTGCGGCATTCCAGCATATAAGACACCCCAGATGGCGTTCTCAGGTTATCTTCCAGTACATAAAATTCACCTTTGGAATCTCGGATAATATCAATCCCGCTAATCTGGCTATAGATACTGCCTTTCAAATGATGCTGGTACATATGTGGCTGATACGCTTCATGGGTGAGCACCTGAAGCTCAGGGACAATATTGGCTTTAAGAATATCCTGCTGATGATAAATATCATGCAGAAACAGGTTTAAGGCTTGAACACGCTGTGCTGAACCGAGTGCCACCATATTCCACTGTTTACGGGCAATCACCCGTGGGATTACATCAAAAGGAATAGTCCGCTCAGTGCCTTGCTCATCTCCATACACGGTAAACGTAATACCGTCATAAAGAAAATGTTCTTTTGCTACTTCATTTAGCTGATTCAGTTCATCTAGTGTATGCTGTGACAGCCATTCTTCAATTCGTTGACCTGCCTGACTGTGTATTACCTGATGATCACGCATTTCATTGAAAAATTTCGAAGAAATCTCTTGGTATAAAAAATGCGGACTGTGCTTGATTGAAATATTAAGTGCTGTAGTATCTGTAAAATTTTTGCTTAAATCTGCTGCAGTATGATTTTCTACTGTTGTAATAGTATTTGTATCCTGGCTTTCTTTTAGCATACAAACCTCTTCATTGTAATCTATTATAATAAAATCAAAGCAATATCCATGCCATGACATCCGTTTCGAAGTCTGTATTAACCCAGTAAAGTGCCTATTCACTCAATATCATTTTTCGCCAAGATGTTTACGGATTGTAGGTCAATTGTTGCGCAGAATAACTTGCGAAAAAAATTCAGATTTCTTATTGTGGTAAGCTCATATTTAATTTGTTTCCACTGATTGCCAGTAAAAATACATTATGTCAGCACAAGAAAAAGAAACCTCCAATAGCCTTTACCGCCAATGGCAAATCTTGTCGCGTCTTTCTACCGGCAAATGGATGGGAACCCGTGAACTCCAGGAAATCCTGAATCGCGAAGGGATCGAGATCAGTTTACGCACCATTCAGCGTGACCTGAATCAGATTGCCCAGCGTTTTCCGATTGAGAGCAGTAAAACCACACCACAAGGCTGGCGCTGGCGTTCAGATGCCCCGATTCAAAGCTTGCCGCATATGACCAGTTCGCAAGCGGTGACCTTTATGATGGTGGAAGAACATCTGAAACATTTGCTACCACCTAGTCTGATTGAAGAAATGAATCCCTGGTTTGATCTGGCTCGACGCAGCCTGTCTTCACAAAATAATGTACGACAATGGATTAACCGGGTCAGAATCGTGCCAGCTACCCAGCCACTCATTCCGCCTGTCGTTGATAAAACGGCCCAACAGGCGATTTACGAAGGCCTGTTACAGGACAAACAGCTGGAATGTGTTTATCAGGGTCGTGGTCATAATGGCGAAGAGAAAACCTATATTTTAAATCCGCTGGCATTAGTACAAAAAGGTTCAATTATCTATCTGGTCTGTACCCGTCATGATAAATCGGATATTCAGACCTTTGCCCTGCACCGTTTTAAATCAGCAGAGGTGCTGAATTCTCGTGCCCTACACCCGGTAAATTTTGATATTGATGAATATATTGAATCTGGCGCTTTAGGATTCCGGGTCGATTTTAACCAGCCAACGGAAAATGTATTGCTTCAACTGAGCATGCCTGAATCTGATGCGCACTATTTTGAAGAAAGTCAGCTCAGCAAAGATCAAAAAATTGAAAAAATTGAAAATGGCATAGCCCTTATTAGCGCAACTGTGCCTTTTACCTCACAACTGGTTTGGTGGTTACGAAGTTTTGGCAATAAAATCAAAAATATCGAACCAAAAATAGTGGCAGATGCTGTTTACCAAGTGAATGAAACTGATTCAGTCTCTTCCAAAGAATAAAAAAGTCCCCATTTTGGGGACCTGATCAATTTATCATTTTATTTTTATTATTGCTCTGGTGATCTGTTACTGAGCCGGTCTGCTTTCCTCTTGCCCCAGAAAACAGACCGGATGGTCACATTAGAAATTAAAGAGTCTGATAACATGAGCAAGCCAGCTCTGCATTATTAAAACGGATCGATTTTTTTGTCATAATTTACACTCCTGCTGTGGGGATAAAAATCACTATAGAGCGCTTAAGCCTATTTTTGAAATAAAAAGATAGAGCGCTTAAGCCTGTTTTTGAAATAAAAAGAATGCATGCCTTTTGCACAATTTTTCCATAGAAGATTATTTGGAAAATTTATTATCTATCTAGAAGATAAGTATGGCGGCCATTAAAAGACTTTCAGCAAGTTTATAAAATTAAAAAACAATTCTATGCTTGTATAAGCCAGGAAGCTCTGCACATTATTAAACGCTATCGTAGTGGAAATAGGGATTTAATTTCATAATGGCTAACCCTGCGCAATTAGTACGACACAAATTACTTAATACTTTCTTTTCACGGCATTCGGTCTGGTTTGCCTGCATCACCATCGCCGTTATTTTTACGATTTTTCATATCGGTTATGAGCCGCGCTATATTTATTATTTTATGCCGGCAACCTTAGTGAATACACTATGGATCGTTAGTATTCTGCTGAGCCTGCTAGGCCTATATGACGTCTTGCAGAACAGACATTCAATCTTAAAAAATTATCCGATTATGGGCCACTTCCGTTTTATCTTTGAAGAATTCCGCCCCGAAATTCGTCAGTATTTTATTGAAGCGGATCGGGATGCTTTGCCATTTTCACGTATGCAGCGTAGTCTGGTGTATCAACGGGCCAAAAATGAAAATTCAGATAAGCCTTTCGGCTCAATCATGAATGTCTATGAAGAAAATTATAAGTTTATTAGCCACTCTCTCACCCCTTGCCGACCTGCTGATCCAGAAACCTTCCGCATTCTGATCGGCAATGAGCAGTGTACGCAGCCTTATTCTGCTTCCATTTTGAATATCTCGGCTATGAGTTTCGGGAGTTTAAGTGCCAATGCGGTTCGGGCTTTAAATCTTGGTGCGCAAAAAGGCAAATTCTTTCATGATACCGGTGAAGGTAGTATCAGCCCTTATCATCTGGAACATGGCGGTGACATTGTCTGGGAAATTGGTAGCGGCTATTTTGGCTGCCGGACCTTAGAAGGTCAGTTTGATCCGGTAAAATTTGCAGAAAAAGCTAAGCTACCTCAGGTAAAGATGATTGAAATCAAGCTTTCACAAGGTGCCAAGCCTGGACATGGGGGGATTTTACCTAAAGCCAAGATTTCAGAAGAAATTGCTCAGATTCGCGGGATTAGCCGTGAACATGACTGTGTCTCACCTTCTGGACATCCGGCGTTTAAAACCCCGATTGAAATGATGAATTTCATTCAACAACTACGTGAGCTTTCTGAAGGTAAGCCAGTCGGATTCAAGCTTTGTCTGGGTCAACCTTGGCAATTTATGAGTATGGTGAAAGCCATGCTACATACCAAAATTTATCCTGATTTTATTGTGGTAGATGGATCTGAGGGCGGTACCGGTGCTGCACCAATTGAATTGATTGACTATATGGGTACTCCTTTAAGAGAAGGTCTTTTGTTTGTGCACAATACCTTGGTCGGTGCAGGATTGAGAGACAAGATTAAAATTGGTGCAAGCGGGAAAATTATCAGTGCCTTTGATATTGCTAGTACCATGGCACTTGGAGCTGACTGGGTTAATTCAGCGCGCGGATTCATGTTTGCAGTCGGATGTATTCAGGCTCAAAGTTGTCATACCAATCAATGCCCTGTGGGAGTCACTACTCAGGATAAAGAGCGTCAAAAAGCCCTGCATGTCCCGACTAAGGCCGAGCGAGTATTTTATTTCCATAAAAATACAATGCATGCCCTGTCTGAGCTAATCGCTTCAGCAGGTTTAAAACATCCTTCTGCTATTAAACCGCATCATCTGGCACAGCGAATCAGCAATCATGAAATCAAGAACTTTGCCCAGATTCATTTCTGGCTTAAAGAAGGTGAATTATTACATTGCGAAAATAAAGATGAGGAAAATTTCTATTTCCGTATGTGGAATATGGCCAAATTGGAAAGTTTTTAGACTTAGAATAAGTGAAATTTAATCGAGTTAGACAAGAAAAAGGCGTTTACTAAAACGCCTTTTTTTAATTGAGAGTGTCACAGTCTAATAATAGGTCTTACTGCCATGCGCATGTAAAAAGGCTGGAATTAAACCTGTGAGTGCTGCACGGATATCCGCGCGTTCATTAATCAATTGATGTGAACCTTCTTCCAGCATTAACAAAGTTTGCAGGCGGAACTTGCGACGGATAAATTCAATATTATAACGCCAGTCCACTGTCTGATCCTGAGCACCTTGAGCTAACCAGACAGGGATTCGGCAAGCTGGACGTGCTTCCATTTCCAGCATCCAGCGTGACATCGCTAGAATCCAGTCCATGCCCATCATGCGGGGTTGCAAAGGATCTTTAAGTCGGATAAAACGCAGAAATTCAGGATTATGGTTATTACGGCGGAAATGACGCGGTACTTCACGCTTGATCCGGCTAATAATGCCGAGACCGAGCGGATTATGCCACCAGGCAGTTTTAGCTGGACGAATCAACGGTGACAATAACAGCACGCGATCTACAAACGGATTTTCACGTCGTTCTGCAAATTCGAGCAAATGATGCATCCAGATCGCACCACCGGTACTCTGTCCAATACCGACCCATGGTTTAGGTAACTGCTCGGCATGTTTGACATAGCGATATACCGCATGCAAAACCTGCTGATAATGGTCAAAATTCTGGATACTGGCAGATGAACCATCACTCAGACCATGCCCCGGCAGATCATAGGTTAGAACGCTAAAACCCTGTTCCAGCAACTCACGTACGATCGGCTGATAAATTCCGCTATGTTCCAGATATCCATGTAATAGAAACGCCGTTCCCTGAATTTTGTCAAAACGGGTATTTTCTAGATTAGGTGTAAATACTTGCACATGCAGTTTAAACAGCGGCATCTGTACATAGCCCTGCCAATGCTTGCAATCCAGCAAATCGAAACCATATAGTCTGCGATAAGACAGCAGATCAATAGTCGGCTGGTCATCCCTATTCAAGTTTAAGGGCTGTAAAAGCTGTGGCGTTGTTTCCCTGCTTGGCACAGGTAAATCCAGCTGTTTCAGGATGGTCGGGTTTAAAAACGGAATATCAGACATTAAGGCACCTCCCGACAGTCACTGGAGCCAAACCACATATCGCGGATAGTGGCCAGCATTTCATAATTGGCACGGCGACTATGATCATAATTTTGTCGACTTGGACGCCAACGGGTCAAGGACTTCGGCATCGGTGCTTCCACTGGAATCGTTTGAATACCATTCAGTGCAAACAGACGACGGGTACGCGGCATATGATAACGGTCGGTAATCAGAATCACAGTCGGTGCCCCACCTTTTTTTTGCAATAATAACGAGCTGAAACGGGTATTTTCACAGGTATTCATGCTGCGGTCTTCAAGCAATTTGGCATCGACATTGTAATTTTGTAACCAGCGCTGCATATACGGCGCTTCCACACCACTCAATACGATCGGTAACTGATACTGTTTTTCAACTGCGAGTGTGGTTTCCAGACGCAAACGCGTATAGTCATTGACCACAATATCCTTACCATTTTCATGTAAAGTTAAACCACCACCTAAGACCACAATGGCATAAGGTTTAGACTGATTGACCGGTTTCTGTTGCTGCTGTTCCTGCAGTAAAGCCAGATCTTCCTTGATTTCCTCTTTCGCTGTGACCTGTACGGCACTCGCTTCTTCATCTTCCAGAGGATGAGTCGTTAAGAATTCAACATATTGTTCAATCCGTTCCTTGTTTTCATTACTGTCCCATTCCAGCAGTTCGCGGACCTTCTGAGTCGGGTCAACGGCTTCCACAGGTTCTTGCTGGGACAATAAAGGCACTTGTGCAGGCTGGTTCTGTTCTGCTTTTTCTTCCTGCTGTTCACGCTGATGTTCTTCAATCATCTGTTGCAGTACCTTGTAGCGTGCCTGAATCAGCATCAGATTGGCAGAATGATTTTGCTGGATATCCTGCTCCATCACACGCAAATAAGCCTGACGGGCAATCCACTGATCAGAACCTGGTTCGAGCGTATCATCTTCACTCAAGGAAGCCATTTTCTGGCTTTGTGCTGCAACTTCGTTAATTTCAAAGGACACAAATCGATTGAGTCCCTTAACCACAAGCTGCGAATAAAATGGCGAATAGATCAACATCACCAGACAGCCGAAAAATACAAACAGTCCTGCGACGATTTGTACTAAACGGACCATCCAATGGGTGTTTTTCATATACGTTATTTATCCTGATGAGATCGAATTAAGCCTTTACAATCAAATAATACCGGTTCAGGTTCGAGCATAATCTTGAATTTGTCCCAGACAGCCTGCTGTACTGCGCCATAGGCTTGACGGACATCCGTCAGAGAAGCATGACCATAGTTCACCAGAACCAGTGCCTGTTTATGGAACATGCCTACTGACCCAAGCTGTTTCCCCTTCCAGCCTGCCTGATCAATCAGCCAGCCTGCCGCCATTTTAACCTGATCATTGGCCTGCGGATAATGGGGCAAATTAGAAAAATGCACAGCAATTCGGTCAAAAACCTGTTGATTTACGATAGGATTTTTAAAGAAACTTCCCACGTTTGGAAATTCTTTAGGGTCAGGAAGTTTGCTCTGACGAATCCGGATCACCTGCTGCTGCAAGTTTTCTGCTGTGAGATTATCACCCACCGCTGCTTTAAGATCACCATAATTCAGTTTCAGATTTGCCTGTTTTAGTAATTTAAAAGTAACGTGTGTAATCACATAACGTGTTGGATCATCTTTAAAAATACTATGACGATAGGAAAAATGACAGTCTGAGGCAGGAATGGAATCAAATTTTTTCAGCTTACGGTCATAGACCTCTACCGCATGAATAAATTCGCCAACCTCGACACCATATGCCCCAATATTCTGCACTGGAGATGCGCCGACCAGTCCGGGAATCAGGGCCAGATTCTGCAAACCATAGAGTTTCTGTTCTGTCGTCCAGAGTACGAAGTCATGCCAAACTTGGCCCCCACCTACCCGCAGACATTGATGCTGCTCATTTCCTTCTAGCATTTCAATGCCCTGGATATCCATATGCAGGACGAGAGCATCAATCTGTTCCGGCAATAACATATTGCTACCGCCAGAAAGAATCAGCACATTCAGTTGTTGCTGCTCAGCAAACTCCAGTGCAGCAATCAGATCATCAGTTGATTGGATCCGGCTGTAGTAAGCGGCAATCACTTCGAGATTTAGCGTATTAAAAGGTTTAAGTTGAACCTGAGTCTGAATCTGCATGACTTAAACCTTTTCTGTTTGATGTTGTTTAAAAATTTCTACCCAGGCCCGACTGCTGGACTCACATTGGTTCAGGACACGCTCAAAACCATCTGCCCCGCCATAATATGGATCTGGCAAAGCCTGTTTTGGATAGTGCTGATCATGTTCACTCATTAAAGCAACCTGGACACGCAGGCGTCCGAATTCTGCCTCTGCCTGATGCTGGAGCGCCTGAATATCTGCCAGATTTTCCAGATCCATCGCTAGAATCAGATCATAATCAATAAAATCATGGGTTTTGAGTTGACGCGCACGCAGGCCAGAAAGATCATAACCCCGTTTTAAGGCATGTTGCTGGCTACGCAAATCAGGTGCTTTCCCCGGATGGTAATTACTGGTTCCTGCTGAGTCGACCACAATATCGAGTTTCTGTTCATCACAATAATGTCTGAGTACCACTTCTGCCGTGGGAGAACGACAAATATTTCCCAAACAAACACATAACACCTTATATGGCGTTCTGGATGACATAAACAACCTCAGAGTTAATCATTTTCAAGATACTTATGTTAAGTTATTTACCTGATGAATCCTATATCACCGCCCCATAATAATTTTGTATTTGCGATAAAAATTAAAGGATAAAGACATGAATCGATTTCAGTTTCAAACCGTTCCCAACATCATCGCCGGCCTCGGCACGATTCAGGAATTATCCTCTATTCTCAAACAGGGCCGTTATCAGCGTGTTTTACTGGTCACTGACCCAGGTATGTTACAGCATCAATTACACCTGCCTATTCTGGAAATTATTGAAGATGCGGGACTGGATTATGCAATTTATTCCGATGTACAGGCCGATCCACCTGAGCATGTAGTGCTTGAAGCAGCAGATTTTGCCAAACAGGAAAATGTCGATATCGTGATTGGCTTTGGTGGTGGCAGCTCTATGGATGTCGCCAAGCTGATTGCAATCTTGAGTCATCCGTCACAGCACCAATCTTTGTCTGATCTGTATGGCGTAAATCAGGCTACTGGCCCCCGTTTGCCCTTGATTTTGGTTCCTACCACTGCAGGTACGGGATCTGAAGTTACTCCGATTTCAATTGTCACTACAGGTGAAACTACCAAAACCGGAATTGTGGCACCGATCCTGTTTGCAGATACTGCTATTCTGGATGCAACCTTTACCCAAAATCTGCCGCCCTTGATTACTGCTGCGACCGGCATTGATGCCATGGTTCATGCTATTGAGGCTTATACCTCTAAAATCAAAAAAAATCCCTATTCCGATATGCTGGCCAAGCATGCTTTGAAACTGTTAAATGCCAATCTTCAACGTGTGCTGGACGATGGTCAGGATCTGGACGCACGTCAAAACATGCTGGTCGGCTCGATGCTGGCAGGTCAGGCCTTTGCCAATGCACCAGTGGGTGCGGTACATGCACTGGCTTATCCGCTAGGTGGACATTTCCATATTTCACATGGACATAGTAATGCACTGGTATTAACTGAGGTAATGAAATTTAATACCCCTGATGCCAAGGCGCTCTATGCCGAACTGATGTGCTTGTTAGATCCACAAAGCAAAGGCTGTCATGATGGCCTGACTGACCTATTTATTGATCATTTTAATAATCATCTGGTGAAAAGTGGCTTAACCCTGAAACTTAAACAATTAGGAATTCCTGAACATATGCTGATGATCATGGCCGAAGATGCCATGAAACAGAGCCGCCTGTTACAGAACAATCCACGTGAACTTACTCTGGAAGATGCTTACAACATTTATCAGGCGATCTATTAGATTTAGGATTATTTTCGACTCAGCAGATCTAGCCACTACAAGTTATTTAAAAATATGAAAGCAGCTCTTAAACAACGCGAACATTATTCATTTTTTCTGCCGATACAGACTCGTTGGGCGGACAATGACCTGTATGGCCATGTCAATAATGTCACTTATTACAGCTATTTTGATACGGCCGCGAATGCCCTTTTGATTCAGGAAGCCGCATTTGATCCCAAATATTCTCCAATGATTGGACTGGTGGTCAGCTCGCAATGCCAGTTCAATCAGGAGCTGTCTTATCCGGAAATTATAGAGGTAGGTGTCGCCATAGAAAAAATGGGGAATAGTTCTCTCAGCTATGATCTGGCAATCTTCAAAATGAACTCTGATACGGCAGCCGCTCAAGGCAGTTTTGTGCATGTGTTTGTCGATCGCTACACACGAAAAAGCACCCCGATTCCAGCTGAAATGCTGGATGCTTTAGCGCGTTTTGTCTCAGCCTAAAATTATTTTATTTCAGCTGAATATTGTGCAATTCACCATCAAACTGTTCCAGCAAGTCACGTACAGCCGGTTCAGCATGCAGCAGCTCTTCTGCGCGTTTAAAAGCGCGTACTTTACGTTCTTGCTGCATGGTATATGGCGTTAACTGCTCTACATCTTCAAACTTCACCTGGAAAATGGTCTGTGGCCATTGTTCCCGCAAAGCTGCTTCCAGATGATGTTGTAGCTGCGACAAAAGCGGCTGATAACGCTCTGGAATATGAAAGACCGATGCTGCATTAATCTGACCAGTCATGATGCCATACTGAGCCAATTCCTGAACTGCCGGAGATAACTGGCTGTTACGGAACCAGAATTCCCATTTTTCTACCGTCCATTCACCCTGCATATCCTGTACCGGAATTTGCAGAATATCCTGCGGCATCAGATTACGGTCTGTAGAAAAATTCGTATTTGCGATCTGAGTTGATGCAACCTCAGTCTGATTAGAAATTTCTGACTGGCTTTCATCTGCTTTATGAACCACTTGTTCTGATTCAGGAGCTAAAGCATCCAGACTAAACTCGGATTCTTGTTCTACTGGTGCGGCAATATCTTTTTCAGGAATGAATTCTTCTAAAAGAAAATCATCACTGCTGGCTTCAGGGCTAGATGGAACAGGTTCTGCAGGAACATCGTCAAAACCAAACAGACCATCTTCCAGGTTTGGATCAAATACAATTTGATCAGACTCAGATTGTTCTACTCTAGTTGATTCAGCTTGTATGACTTGAGGCTCAGAATTGGTTTCTGGCTCGTCTTCATCCAGAAAATCATTCGAAGATGGTTCAGACTGTGCAGTGACTGGATGATCATCCTGATCGTCTTCATAGCCAGCATCTAATGAAAAATCTTCTACAGCAGCTTGAGCAACCGGAGCACTTTCCTGCTGCGTTATCTGATTTTGTTGTGGAGCTGAAGCAGCAGGTACAGCTTGTTGTATCTGAGCTGTATTAGTTGGAATTTCATTGGGCTGTAGCGGACAGAAGGCTAGCAAACGCAGCACCGTCATCTCAAAGCCTTGCTCCTGCGTAACCGCAAGCTGTAGGTCAGCCCGGCCTTTACAGGCAATCTGATAATACAGTTGCAAATCTTGTGCTGAAATCAAAGCCGATAACTGCATGATCTTTTGATTGATCTCGGCACTGTATTTCAGGCTTAAATCTGGCAGGTATTGTAATAAAGCCAGTTCATGCAAGGTAGAAATCAACTGATCTAATACCAGTGATACATCCAGCGCCTGCTGACGGAATTGCAATAATAATTCGCTAACACGTGCTTTCTGGTTCTGATGAATCGCCAGAATCAGATCATAGATGATGGTTCGGTCGATCAAGCCCAGCATGTCTTTGACATCCTGATGCTGGATAGCCCCCTGACCATAGGCAATCGCCTGATCTGTTAAGGATAAGGCATCACGAAGCGAGCCCTGTGCTGATTCTGCAATCTGCCAGATCGCATCCTGATCAGCCTGAATGCTTTCTTTCGTCAGGATATTGCCCAGATGTTCGGTAATTTCATCAACAGCCAATGGACGCAAAGTAAATTGCAGGCAGCGAGAAATAACGGTAATCGGCAGCTTTTGTGGATCTGTGGTAGCGAACAGGAATTTGACATGCTCCGGTGGTTCTTCCAGTGTCTTTAATAGAGCATTGAAGGAATGCGTGGACAGCATATGTACTTCATCGATCAGATAAACCTTGAAACGACCCTGAGTTGGCGCATAAGGGACATTGTCCAGCAGCTCACGGGTATCTTCGACTTTGGTACGTGATGCCGCATCGATCTCGATCAGGTCAATAAAACGGCCTTCATTGACGGCGGTACAGGTCGGACACACCTCACAAGGAGTTGATGTAATACCGGTTTCACAGTTCAAGCACTTCGCCAAAATACGTGCAATCGTGGTTTTACCAACACCACGCGTTCCCGTAAACAAATAGGCATGGTGCAAACGGCCACGCTCCAGTGCGCTGGTTAAGGCACGTGAAACATGGTTTTGACCGACCAATTCGTTGAAATTGCGGGGACGGTATTTTCGCGCAAGTACTTGATACATGTATGCTCCTTTTTACAGGTCTAAGCATACTGTTTTTTTATAAAATAGTGAATGAATTAATCAGTTATGATCTGGAGAGATAGACCTATCAATCTGATTTAAATCAACTATCTCGAAGCTGTTTGCTCCATTTTTATGCCTGACAGGAATATCAGGATAGTTTTTGTATATTTGGAAAATAAAATATCTATTGATCTACCATCTATTTGAGCAGATTAATACAATCTTAAAAATAAAAATTTCTAATCGAAGATAAAGGATTGAGTTGAATCTGTTTAAGCGAATCGCCCTAAAATAAAATCACTCTGCATCTGGTAGCGTTTACCGCTTTTGTCTTCACGGATTTCCAGCACATGCTCTTCCAGATCAACATACAGTAAATTACGAGTCGCTACATTCACCAGCTCAATCTTCTGATGAGAATCATCTTGGAAACGAATCGGGCCACTAAAGGTTTCCACCTCATTATGACCACTCAGGCTTTCACGTTCTAAAGTATAAGTTTGATCTTCGTGCAGAGTTAGCATGACAGCCATGCCCGGACAATCATCACAACGGGACAAGCAGCCCATGCAAGGAGTTGTACCCTGATACTCTCCCGCCCATGCTGGAATCTGTGCCTTGGCTTCAACAATAGTATTTTTAGCTGATTGGGTTTGATCCTGACAACCGAATAAAGCACCGGTTGCCACTAAGGGAATCAGTATTACTTTTTTCATGGTTTCATTTCGCAGCACTGGAATTTGCCACAAAATAGCATATTTTAAATGACTGACTAAACTCCCAAATCAAGGATATTCAGTTAGCGCCAGCCTTTTCTTCCCGTCAATACCGCATCAGCACAGCGCAAAGTTTCCTGCGTCAGCCCCCAAAGACGGTAATCTCCAGTTAATGAACCTGTTGGGAAGTTATGGGTATAGGCAAAACTTAAACCGCGTTCCGGATCACACCAGGCACCAGAACCGTTAAAGCCCATATGACCAAAACCTGTAGAGGCTTTACCCAATGTCAAAATACGGTGATAACCCAGACGCCAGTGCATTGGCACAGGCATCACCCGATCACGACGGGTATATTGCACCTGGCTTAGTCGCTGGAATACTGGAGGTGAAATCAACTGCTGGCCTTGCCAAGCACCGTGATTGGCCAACATCGCATAGATTTTTGCCAGACTGTCTGCAGTAAAGACGCCATTAGCTGAAGGAATAATCGCCTGTAATCCCTCATCACTAAAGAAGCTAAAATTCTTCATGCCTTTAGGAATCATGCCATCCTGAAAATCTTGTGGACTCTGACCACTCCAGACCAGAGCACGCTCCATTAAACCGGGTTTGCGTGTAACTACTCTTTTGCCTTTAGAAGATTGAGATGCAGATTTTGCTTTAAAGATCGGTCGCGCAACTCGAGGCAGTTCATCCAGCGGCACACTAAAATAGGCACCATTTAATTGCAGAGGCTGAACTAAATATTCCTGCATTAATTGGCCTAATGATTTACCGGTTGCCTTTTCCAGTACTCCCCCCACCTGCCAGCCAAAAGTCAAAGGTTGATAAGCGGCATCAGTCGTGGTCTGAAAACGTGGTTCAGCTGCCGCGATCCGCTCCAGCATGTGTGACCAGTCAGCCATTTCAGTGGCATCATCAATGATATTACGGATATCAAACAAACCACTTTGATGGCTCAGCATATGTGCCAAAGTAATCGACCGTTTACCTTTCTGGGCAAATTCAGGCCAGTATTCTGCAACTGATCTGTCATAGTCCAGATAACCTTTACTGACCAGAATGTGTGCCAATGTCGCCAGTACACCTTTGCCAGTGGAATAGCATAGTGACATGGTATCGGGCTGCCAGTTTTCTGTGGCAGACTTCTTTCCGGTATAAATATCGACAACTTTTTGTCCCTGAAAATATACGACAAGTGCTGCACCACCCTGTTCAGTACGTGCATCCTGTAGGCGGCTAAACTGACGAGCAAGGTCGCGAAAACGTGTATCCACATTGCCCTGATAATTATGCTGATCAGCAAACAGATAATCTTTGATTGGCTGCGTCATTCTATCCATAGAATTTTGATCCCTTAAAATGAAAAAGCCTAAATCGAGTTTAGGCTTTTGATTTAGATTTAAATCGCTTTTACATGGCCGGTCACATGCGGCTTCTGGTTTTTGCTATTCCGGATCAGGAAATCTGTATCATTCGCTGCTTGAGCCGTTAGAAACTCAACTTTAGAAGGCAAGTAAATCGGTAGCTTGAACCAGACATCGGCTTCATACGCATCCGGCAATGACAGATTAGCCAGCGCTTTGGCTTTGCTCCACATACCATGTGCAATCGCCTGCTTAAAACCAAAAGCCTTCGCTGTAACAGCATGAATATGAATCAGATTAAAATCACCTGAAGTCATGGCATAACGGCGGCCGGTATTTTCTGAAATTTTCCATTCAGTATTCAGCTTATAGTCTGGTGCTTTACTTTCTGCTGATTTTGCAGCAGCTTTAGCATCAGTCTTTTGACGTGAAAGATAAGTCGTTAATGCCTCAACGACGACTTCATTGCCCACTTTGACTGTGGTAATAAAATCAAACTGAACGCCTTTGTCATGGGGCTGTAATTCACCAAATTTGCATGACAGGGTTAAAGTCTCATTTACACCGACTTTACGGTATTGCTTGACCTGATTACGGATATGTACCAGTCCTAAAATCGGGAACGGAAATGCTTCCGAGGTCATCATGTGCATTTGTAGACTTTGAGACAATACGGTCAAATAAATAGCTGGAATATAACCATTATTTTTAAAGCCACATACTTCATTATAGGCTTTTAAATGTTTCTGATCGACCTTGAATGAATCCACCACATATTCAACTTGCGGCAGAACTTTTTCAGCTTTCGGCTTTTTAAAAATCAAGCCTTGAATCACTTTTGGATAGGCTAAATAAGGTTTTGGAAGTTGACTAAAATGGCGCGTATTCATACTGAACCTTTGGAAATATTATCTTTATAAAGTGACCTCTCCTGAGCATACTTCAATCATTGTATGAATGTGAAGCACTGGAGAGGTTTTGAGAATTCTTGGAATTTTCTCATTAGAATTTTAATCCCCCGGAATCCCCCTTTATAAAAGGGGGACTTCTCCTTTCTTTTATAAAGAGAGGTCGGGAGAGATTCCATTAAGCCCCTAACAGGCTTTGACCACAGACACGAACCACGTTGCCATTTAAACCAGTTGAAGCCGTAGAAGCAAACATGGCAATCGTTTCTGCAACATCTACAGGTAGACCACCTTGGCTCATTGAGTTCATACGGCGGCCTGCTTCACGGATTGCAAATGGAATCGCAGCCGTCATTTGTGTTTCGATAAAGCCCGGTGCAACGGCATTAATCGTTATACCATTTTTTAAGGTTGGTGCTGTGAATTTCACCACACCAATCACACCCGCTTTAGACGCTGCATAGTTGGTTTGACCCAGGTTACCTGCAATACCTGAAATTGAAGATACACAGATAATACGGCCATTGGCATTTAGACCATCGTTGGAGATTAAATAGTCATTTACACGTTCAATGGCAGACAGGTTGATGTTAATCACCAGATCCCATAGCTCAGGCTTCATATTGGCCAAAGTCTTGTCGCGGGTAATACCGGCATTGTGCACAATAATGTCCAGACCGCCTTGCTCAGCTGCTGCCGCTTTGATTTTCTCACCTGCATCTGCAGCAGTAATATCGATGGCTAAAGTTGAACCGCCAATTTCACCGGCTACACGGTCAAGGTCCGCTTGCTGCTGCGGAACATCCAGACAGATAACATGTGCGCCATCACGTGCCAATACATGCGCAATCGCTTCACCAATACCACGGCTCGCACCGGTCACTACAGCAGTTTTACCCGCTAATGGTTTAGTCCAGTCCACATCCACTTTTTCAGCAGGTGAAACACGGATCACCTGACCAGAAACATAGGCAGAACGTGGAGAAACTGTAAAACGTAAAGCAGACTCAAGGTTTGCTTCAGCACCGGCATCTACATAGATCAGGTTCGCTGCAATACCCTTTTTAAACTCTTTACCCACAGATTTTACAAAACCTTCCAGTGCGCGTTGAGCAATTGACTGACTGACTGATTTAGCAGTTTCAGGCGTAGTCCCCACAATCACGACACGGCCAGAACTTTGGATTTGACGCGCAATCGGGTTGAAGAAATCATAAAGTGATTTTAACTGTTCTGAATTTTCGATTCCTGAAGCATCAAAAATGACAACTTTGAATTTTGATTCTTTATCGCCCGGATTAAACGCGCCCAGATTCAGTCCAGCCGATGCAGCAGCCTGTTGCAGTTCAGCATTGTTACCTGCATAACTATTGGCATGAATATTTGCCAGAACCTGAGCAATAGCACCAGTCAAGGTACTTGCCGGTGCTGCTCCAAACAATACCGCACCTTTGACAACTGGTGTAGCAGACTCAAAACGGTCTAAAGAAGTTGGGGATGGCAGACCCAAATTTTTAATGACAAATTTACCAATAGGAGATTTTGCAAAAGTTTGGTACTGATCAGTCATGTTTATTATCTCTCATACAAATTAATTTTTGGTTGATCTAAAGTTATCCTTAAACTTCAGTATGATGCCAGACACTTATATTTCAATAGATCTACCAGATTCCGCCCAATCATACTTGAGATAATAGGCAGATGACTTGACCTAAGCGCAGTCTGTAATGTCATTGTAGTCAATACAGCCTATCTTCTTCTATGCTAATGTAACCGCCAAGAAGACGATCTATTTGCCTGGTAAAGCCTTATGAGCAAAACAACTCAAGATAATCCAGCAGTCGAGAACTCTGCGACAGAAACTGTGTCAAAACCATCAACGCGTAGCAAGCGTAGCACTAAAAATCCTGATACAGCCAATGCTGCAGAAAAAAGTCCGGCTAAAACCCCACGTACACGCAGTACATCTGCACGTACTAAAAAAACGACTTCAAGCCAACAAGATTCAACATCTATAACACAGACTTCTGTTCAACAGGAACCAAACATGAGCCAAAATACAGTTCGCCGCGTTGCTATTATCGGTGGTAACCGCATTCCATTTGCACGTTCTAACGGTGCTTACTTTACGGCATCCAATACTGATATGTTCACAGCAGCCCTGAATGGTCTGGTTGAACGTTTTAACCTTCAAGGTCAACGCTTAGGTGAAGTGGTTGCAGGTGCTGTACTGAAACACAGCCGCGACTTCAACATGACGCGTGAATGTGTACTGAATACTGCTCTTGCACCGGAAACACCTGCTTATGACATCCAGCAAGCATGTGGTACTGGCCTTCAAGCGGCATTCCTGGTCGCGAACAAGATTGCTCTAGGTCAAATCGAAGTGGGGATCGCAGGTGGTGTAGATACGACTTCTGATGCACCCATCGCTTTCGGTGATGGCTTGCGTAAAGCATTACTTGAGCTGAACATTGCGAAAACTGCGAAAGACCGTTTAAAAGCCCTGACTAAAATCAATGTGAAAGACCTGATGGACGCACCAAAAAATGGTGAGCCACGTACTGGTCTGTCTATGGGCGACCATCAGGCGATTACTACACTGGAATGGGGTATTTCCCGTGAAGCGCAAGATGAGTTAGCTGCTTCTTCACACCAGAAAATGGCAGCAGCCTATGAAGAAGGTTTCTTTGATGACCTGGTGACTCCATTCTTGGGTCTTGAACGTGACAACAACTTACGTCCAGATTCTTCAGTTGAAAAACTGGCGAAACTAAAGCCTGCTTTTGGTAAAGGCGATGCACGTACCATGACAGCGGGTAACTCTACTCCACTGACTGATGGTGCGTCTTGTGTGCTATTGGCTTCTGAAGAATGGGCTAAAGCAAATGGTCATGAAGTACTGGCTTACCTTACTTTCCAGGAAACTGCTGCAGTTGATTTCGTAGAGAAAAAAGAAGGCCTGTTGATGGCACCTGCTTATGCAGTTCCTCGTATGCTGGAACGTGCTGGTCTGAAACTGCAAGATTTTGACTACTATGAAATTCACGAAGCATTTGCATCGCAAGTACTTTCAACGCTGAAAGCTTGGGAAGATCCAAAATTCTGTAAAGAACGTTTAGGTCTGGATGCTCCTCTAGGTTCAATTGATCGTGCCAAGCTGAACGTAAAAGGTTCTTCTCTTGCTGCAGGTCACCCGTTTGCAGCAACTGGCGGTCGTATTATCGCAACTGCAGCAAAACTGATTAACCAGAAAGGTTCAGGTCGTGTACTGGTTTCGATCTGTGCAGCTGGTGGTCAAGGCGTAACAGCAATTATTGAAAAATAATCCAAGCCTCATATAAAAAAACCGCTCTCTATGAGTAATGCCAGTCAGTTAAGAGATTGACTGGCTTTTTCTTGGGTATTTTTGAGGTTTTCCTTTTACAACCCTTGGATAACTCCTCACTCTTCTCTCAGGTATAACATACCGATTAGATTTCTCCA
>NZ_VOZD01000028.1:0-42150 GCF_013419915.1 Acinetobacter sp. YH12043 | reverse complement strand
ATGGAGAAATCTAATCGGTATGTTATACCTGAGAGAAGAGTGAGGAGTTATCCAAGGGTTGTAAAAGGAAAACCTCAAAAATACCCAAGAAAAAGCCAGTCAATCTCTTAACTGACTGGCATTACTCTATCTTAAGAGGGCTTTTTCATTTCAGAACTTAGAAGTGGTATTTCAAGCCTAACTGAATCAGGTAATCGCTTGATTTAGATGCATTACCTGTCAACTCGCCAAACCAGTTCCATTTACTGCCACTGGTATAGTTCAAACCGACACCATACAAGAGGTAATCCTTGTCAAAGGGCGGAGCCTGATAACCATACTGGATTGTATTATCTACATTGGACGAGATTGTGACCATGCCATTATCACGATCAAAGGCATCGGCATACTCACCATAACCAGTCAGGTAAAGATTCTGGTTTAGCTCATAGTCAAAACGCACACTCACATGCGCTTTAGTTTCAGCCACATCTACATCACTTACAGTCAGACCAATAACAGTATCTTCTTTGACCGCATCCAGTTTTGCAGCGTTATAGCTTAAAGCCATGTATGGTGAAACAGTCAGACGGTCAGCGAAGAAGTCATAACCCAGTTCAGCATAAGCACCGTATTTAAACAGATCAGCTTTATTGGATTCTTTCACCGAATCAAGCCCATCAGTCACAGTACGGTTAAACTCAACATCACCGAAACCAAGCTGCACATTACCTGAAACATATACACCCTTGTCAGATTGCCATTTTGCATAAGCGCCCAGACCAGTTACATCAGTTTCAGTTGAAGCATCAGCCAAAATGTTGGTGACGGATCTTGAATTGGGATCCCCGCATTGGTCAGGTCTTCAGCCGTGATCGTACCATTCTGATAATCCTGAATGTATTTAAATATCTTTTGGACAGAATGTTGCAGATATGCATTCTTTTGAACATCAAGATCAGCAATCTCGATCCTTACCTGTTTAGTAGGCGCAGCGTTATCCACAACATTAAATTTAGCTTTGTCATAGGTATAAGCAAGCGTAGTCGGTGTAGTACCGCCATTAGTCGGGGGTGTATTCACTGTTGTAGAGGATTTTGCACCACCACATGCAGTCACCATTATAACAACTACCGCCAAAGAAAGAGCTGTTGTAATTGTCTTCATCTTAGTTTTCATACCCCTTATCATCTTTAGTTATCAAGCTATTTTTAATTTAAATTAAGGTCTTATGAGTGATAAAAACACTCATGAATTACCATAGAGGAATTAATTAAGTATTTGTAAAATAATGATAAATTATTATCAGGTAAAAGAATTATTATTTTCAATGAATTTTATAGATATTTTATAGCAGGTATTTAATTGAAATACCTACTATTTTCTAAAATTAATCAATTGAGAAATGTATTATCCCAATTCATTTCTAATATTATTCACCATATGTAATAAGCGTGGTGCAATATCATTTTTGATTTTCTCTTCATTGAGCAGAAAACTTGGACCGCCGCAGTTAAACACCAGTAGACCATGCTGTTCATGGACAAAAGGAACTGCAACCGAATTCACATCCTTATGCCATTCACCGATTGAAAAGCAGAAACCATATTCCTGATAGTCTTTAAATGACTTCTCCAGATTTTTTTGGATCTGTGGCCATTCTTCAACATGTTTACGGCGAATCGCATCAAGCAGAAAATCACGCTCATCTTCTGGCATTGCAGCCAGACAGGCACGCCCCATTGAACTTAAATGAATCGGCAAATGGGTTCCTACCTGACGACGCATGGTGACATTGCCTTTGCCCTGCACCACATCCAGATAAATCATATTCAGACGGTCACGGGTTGCCATCGCAACAGCTGCCTCAGCATAGTCTGCCAGATTTTTCATTAATGGATGAGCAACCGATCGCAAGGATAAATTCGACAGCATCGAATAACCAAAAGACAGTACGCCGACTGAGAGCTGAAACTTGCTCGAATTAGGAACCTGCTTCAAATATCCTAAACGGGACAAGGTATGGGTTAAACGAGTAATCGTCGGTTTAGGTAAACCTGTCATTTGCGACAGTTCCTGATTTCCCAGATGCTGATGTTTTGGACTGAAGCAACGCAGTAACTCCAGACCACGTGCTAAAGCTGTAATAAATTGACGGTCATTTTCATCCTGCATATCTTCGATCGGATGCAATAACTCATGGCGCAAAGGCGCAATTAATTTTTCTTCCGACTGATCGGTTTCAGGTACATCATCAGACATGTCTTCACCGTCCTTCAAATTCATAATAAGTGTTTCGCATTGCGAAATTATAAATAATTATCTTGTATATAGCAAAGAAGCAACTTTGATTAAGTTGCTTCTTTATTGGACTTATGGGTTTTCTTTTTGATTAACCAACAATACCTTGAGCTTTTAGGGCCTCCAGTTTTTCCTCATCCACGACACGTGAAAGAATTTCATTCGTATGTTCACCTAACATTGGTGGTGCTTTACGATATTCCACTGGTGTACGCGATAATTTAATTGGTGAGCCAATCACCGTTAATTTTTCTTTTAACGGATGGGGGATCTCAACCAGCATATTACGCGCTTGCACTTGTGGTTCCTGGAAAGCTTGTTCAAGGTTATTAATCAGGCCTACCGGAACTTTCACTGCATGAATTGCTTCTACCCAATGCTTCGCAGTATTGCTTAAGAAATGTTTGGCTAGCAGCTCTGTGATTTCTGCACGATGCTGAATACGCAGTGCATTGGTCACAAAACGTGGATCTTGCGGTAAATCAGGCAAACCAATTGCAGCGCTCAAGGCAACAAATTGCTTGTCATTACCACAGGCAATAATGAAGTCTTGGTCGGCAGCGCGGAATACCTGATAAGGCACAATATTGGCATGTGCATTACCATAGCGACCCGGGATTTTGCCTGAAGCCAGGTAGTTCATCCCTTGGTTTGCCAGCAAAGCAACCTGAACATCTAGCAATGCCATATCAATATGCTGACCGAGACCAGTCACATGACGGTTTAACAAAGCTGCCTGAATGGCAATGGTCGAGTACAAACCCGTGGTCAAATCCGCAAAAGCCACGCCAACTTTTTGTGGTCCACCACCCGGTAGGTCATCTTTCTCACCAGTGACAGACATTAAACCGCCCATCCCCTGGATGATAAAGTCATAACCTGGTTCAGGTGCACGAGGGCCAGTTTGACCAAAGCCAGTAATTGAGCAATACACCAGTTTCGGATTAATCGCGCTGAGGCTTTCATAATCCAGACCGTATTTTTTCAATGAACCCGCTTTGTAATTTTCAATCACCACATCTGAATCAGCAGCCAGTGCTTTGACCAGTTCCTGACCTTCAGGCGTTGAAATATCAATCGCAACTGACATTTTATTACGGTTGGCTGACTGGTAGTACGCCGCTTCACGTGTATTTTCACCATGGTCATTTTTCATCCAAGGTGGTCCCCACATACGGGTATCATCACCCGTTTTAGGACGTTCAACTTTAATCACTTCAGCGCCTAAATCCGCGAGGATTTGACCACACCAAGGACCTGCAAGTACGCGACTTAAATCCAGTACGCGAATACCCTCTAATGCACCCATGTGTTTTTCCTTTGTTTATACGCGTTCGATGACCAGTGCCAGACCTTGGCCCACACCGATACACAGACTAATCACAGCATATTTTTTGCCGCTGCGCTGCAATTCACGAGCGGTGCTGAGCACTAAACGAGCACCTGAAGCACCGAGTGGATGCCCAACTGCAATCGCACCACCATTCGGGTTCACACGAGCATCATCAAATGCCACACCCAGACCTTTTAAGCATGCTAAAACTTGTGATGCGAATGCTTCATTGATTTCAATGATATCCATGTCATCCAACGTCAAGTTGGCACGTTTTAATGCTAGTTTGATCGCATCAACCGGACCGGCGCCCATAATACGTGGTTCAATACCCGCAGCCGCTGAAGCGATGATTTTCGCCATTGGCTGGATGCCCAGTTTTTCCTGAGCGGCTTCAGAACCAATGATTAGCGCTGCTGCACCATCATTGACACCAGAAGCATTACCCGCAGTCACTACACCGCCTTCAAACAGTGGGCGTAGTTTCTCTAAAGCTTCTAGATTAGAAGATGGGCGTGGATGTTCGTCTTGATCGACCAGTTTTGGAGGCAATTTACGGCCTTGAGGCACTTCAACACCCACGATCTCACCAGCAAAGAAACCTGTCTGTTTAGCAGCTTCATATTTGGCTTGTGATGCTGCAGCAAACTGGTCTGCATCTTCACGGGTTACACCGTATTCTACTGCTACATTATCGCCAGTTTGCGGCATGGTGTCATTGCCGAACTGTTTTTCAATGGCAGGGTTCGGAAAACGTGCGCCGATGGTTGAATCGAATACTTTAAAATCACGGCTAAATGGTGTTTCAGATTTGGCAAAGACAAACGGTGCACGAGACATCGACTCGACACCACCTGCAAGGAAGATATCCCCTTCATTACAAGTAATTGCACGAGCAGCATCAATCACCGCAGCCAAGCCAGAAGCACATAGACGGTTCACAGTTTGTGCTGGCGTTTTCACATCCAGACCCGCTAATAACGTTGCATGACGTGCAATGTTACGACTGTCTTCACCCGCCTGATTGGTATTACCCAGAATTACATCATCAAAAATATCAGCAGGTAGATTATGTTTTGCAACCAATGCCTTAATCACATGTGCAGCTAAATCATCTGGACGAACCTTTGCCAGGCTTCCTGCATGACGGCCAAATGGCGTACGTAATCCATCATAAATATATGCATTTAACATGAGTTTGATTCCTTAAACTGCTGCAGTGTGAAGAAGAGAAAGTTTTAAACGGGCACGGCGTTGTAACCATGGACTTGGACGGTAACGCTGGTCGCCGGTATTCGCCAGGATACGTTCCAGGATCAACAGGATACGTTCTGCGCCCAAAACATCACCCCATGAAATTGGTCCATGTGGGTAGCCCAGACCAAGTTTTACTGCTTTATCGATATCGGCTGCAGTTGCGATTTGTTGTTGGGCAATATCACAAGCCAGATTCACGACCATTGCCAATACGCGCTGTGCGACAAAGCCAATACTTTCAGCAATTACCGATACGCCATGACCATTTTTAGCAAACAATGCATGTGCCTGGTCGATATAGGCTTTTTGAGTTGCAATCGAAGGCATGATGGTACGGTGCTTGGCAAAATCAGTCAGCATATCGATGCTGATTGCACGAGTCGCATCGACATCAAAACGAAGCGCTGCAGTCGTGGTGTCTTCACCATAAGTGGCCAATAGAATCAGACTGTCAGCTGCCGGAGTTTCTGCACTGTCGATAACCAGACCTTGCTCACGGATATAGTCACGCAAGATACTGGCATCCTGCTCAAGATCTGCTTTGATCCAGACCGGGCTGAATTCAGTTACTTCAGGCGCAATCTGAGCCGGAGCTTCATTAGTCTTTTGACCATCCTGATACTTATAGAAACCTTCACCGACTTTACGACCGACTTTTTTACCAGCCAGCATTTGACGGGTTAAAGCGCTTGGACGGTAACGGTCTTCCTGATAATACTGGTTGAAAATCGATTCCATTACCGGATGAGAAACATCCAGTGCAGTCAAGTCAAATAATTCCAGTGGTCCCATACGGAAACCGGCACCTTCACGCAGAATACGGTCGATTTCAGAAACAGAAGCTACACCTTCACCCAGGATTTTTAGTGCTTCAGTACCATAAGCACGACCCGCGTGATTGACAATGAATCCTGGCGTGTCTTTGGTACGCACACCAAAGTGACCCATATGTTGTGCCAGTTCGAGTAGATCTGCAACGACCTGTTCATCTGTTGCTAGGCCAGCAATCACTTCGACAATTTTCATCAAGGGCACTGGATTAAAGAAGTGGAATCCCGCCATACGACCTTGATGCTCAAGATTGGAAGCAATCGCAGTCACTGAAAGCGATGAGGTATTGGTGGCCAGAATGGTCTCTGGTGAAACAATGGATTCCAGCTGTTTAAATAAACCTTGCTTGATGTCCAGATTTTCAATGATGGCTTCAACCACCAGATCAACACCAACCACTTCTTCAATGCTGTTTAGAATTTTAAAGCGTGCCAAAGTTTCATTCAGGACTTCTTCAGTGAATTTCCCTTTAGCTTGCAGCTTTTCTAAAGTAGTTTTTAGTTTAGCTAGACCTGCTTCTGCAGCACCTGCTTTGGCATCGAATAAGCGCACTTCCAGACCTGCCTGGGCTGCGATTTGTGCGATGCCCATGCCCATTACACCAGTACCAATGAGCGCCATAGATTGAATGGTCATGTCTTATTCTCCAGTGTACTGAGCAGGACGTTTTTCAAAGAAGGCATTGACGCCTTCTTTCTGATCTTTAGTATCAAACAAAATCTGGAAAGCTTTACGTTCCAGTGCCAAAGCACCTTGTAAAGATTGATCTTGGCCAAGATTGGTCACTTCTTTAATTTGCTGAACCGCAATTGGAGAGAAAGATGCAATGGTTTGAGCAATTTCAATGGCATGGGTAATAGTGTTTTCATCTTCCACGACTTCAGAAACCAAGCCCATACGCTCAGCTTCAGCAGCTTTCACCAGTTTACCGGTGAGTACCCAAAGCATGGTTTGGTATTTACCAATCGCACGCAGTAAACGTTGTGTTCCACCTGCACCTGGCATCAAGCCCAGCTTCACTTCAGGCTGACCAAATTTGGCATTTTCACCGGCAATGATGATGTCGGCATGCATGGCCAGTTCACAGCCACCACCGAGTGCATAACCATTCACAGCCGCAATAATCGGTTTCGGACAGTCAGTAATACTTTGCCAGTACTGTTCAGTATGGCGTAAATACATTTGTGCTGTGGTTGCAGTAGTGAAATCTTTAATGTCTGCTCCCGCAGCAAAAACCTTTTCACCGCCGGTCAAAACAATGGCTTTTACAGCATCTAATTTTGAAAGGTATTGAAATGCTTCAGAGAGTTGCTGACGTAATTCCAGGTTCAAGGCATTACGTGCTTCCGGGCGATGGATTTGAACAATCGCGACGCCATCTTCCTGTACAGTCAATTTTAAAATTTCAGTGCTTTCCATAATCTTCTCATTTCGCACAGCGGTATTTAATTAACAATATACATAAATTTCGTTCAAAGTAAACTATTCAAATATGAACAAAAAATATTTTATAACGCCTTAAAAAATAGCATTAATCACATTAAATCAATTATTTAAATCTAATTTTAAAGCAAAACATATATATCGCACAGCGAAATATACTTTCGTATATATTGATCCTTGTTTTAATTTTAATTAGTATCCGCATAAATTTAGCTTAGTGATGAGTTTTTATTCACATTGGACAAGATGTGGACAGAACGAAATCCTAGATACGGAGTTAGGACATGATTCGTGATCAGGAAACCTTAGACCAGTTGGTAGATATGATTCGCCAATTTGTAGAAGGCGTATTAATCCCAAATGAAGAAATTGTTGCAGAAACGGATGAAATTCCTGCAGAAATCGTGCAACAAATGAAAGAGTTGGGCTTATTTGGTTTAACCATTCCTGAAGAATATGACGGTCTTGGCCTGACCATGGAAGAAGAAGTCTATATCGCTTTTGAACTGGGCCGCACTTCCCCTGCTTTCCGCTCATTGATTGGTACGAATAACGGTATCGGCGCATCTGGCCTGATCATCGACGGTACTGAAGAGCAAAAACAGCACTTCCTGCCAAAACTGGCTAGCGCTGAAATCATTGGCTCGTTCTGTTTGACTGAACCGGATTCAGGTTCTGATGCAGCATCTTTGAAAACCACTGCTGTGAAAGATGGCGATGAGTACATCCTGAATGGTACCAAGCGCTTTATTACCAATGCCCCACATGCGGGTGTGTTCACGGTAATGGCTCGTACCAACCCAGAATTGAAAGGCGCTGCTGCCATTTCAGCGTTCATCGTTGATAGCAAATTACCAGGTATTTCACTGGGTAAACGTGACAAGAAAATGGGCCAAAAAGGCGCACATACCTGTGACGTGATCTTTGAAAACTGCCGTATCCCTGCATCAGCTTTGATTGGCGGTGTGGAAGGCGTTGGCTTTAAAACTGCGATGAAGGTTCTGGATAAAGGCCGTATCCACATTGCCGCACTAAGCGTGGGTGCTGCAACCCGTATGCTGGAAGATTCATTGCAATATGCCGTTGAACGTAAGCAGTTCGGTCAGGCGATTGCCAACTTCCAGTTGATCCAAGGCATGCTGGCAGATTCTAAAGCTGAAATTTATGCAGCGAAATGTATGGTGCTTGATGCAGCGCGTCGTCGTGATGCCGGCCAGAACGTAAGTACTGAAGCATCTTGCGCAAAAATGTTTGCAACAGAAATGTGTGGCCGTGTCGCTGACCGTGGTGTGCAAATCCATGGTGGCGCGGGCTACATCAGTGAATATGCAATTGAGCGCTTCTACCGCGATGTGCGTTTATTCCGTCTTTATGAAGGAACCACGCAGATCCAGCAAGTCATTATTGCTCGCAATATGATTCGCGAGGCGACTCAGTAACAAGTTTGGCCTGATCAACTCTCCTTGCGATCAGGCCTTTTTTATAGGTAATGGATGATGGCTATAACGAATACAATTTCAAAAATTGGCCCAAATACCTGGAAAATCGCATTTATCTTTGCATTCCTCGCCCTGCTGGTCGACGGTGCGGATTTAATGCTGCTTTCCTACAGCTTAAACAGTATTAAAGCTGAATTTGGCCTAACCTCTGTGGAAGCTGGGATGCTCGGAAGCTTTACCCTTGCAGGTATGGCAGTTGGAGGTATATTCGGAGGGTGGGCTTGTGATAAATTCGGTCGTGTACGTACCGTCGTTGTCTCAATCCTTTTATTTTCGGCATTGACTTGTGGTCTTGGTTTTACCCAAAGCTTTGCTCAATTTGGTGCATTACGTTTCTTCGCTTCTCTTGGCTTGGGTTCTTTGTATATTGCATCGAATACTTTAATGGCTGAGTACGTACCTACTAAATATCGTACTACCGTTTTAGGTACATTACAGGCTGGCTGGACAGTTGGCTATATCGTTGCGACCTTGCTTGCGGGCTGGTTAATTCCAGATCACGGCTGGCGCATGCTGTTCTATGTGGCTGCAATTCCAATCGTAATGGCGATCCTGATGCACATCATGGTTCCAGAACCAGCTGCATGGCAAGAAAACCGCTTCAAAAAAGTTGAAGTGACTGACAAACCTGCTGAGTCGACCTGGAAGCTGATTTTCCAGGATAAGAAAAACCGCAACATGTTTATCTTATGGGCTTTAACTGCTGGTTTCCTTCAGTTTGGTTACTATGGCGTTAATAACTGGATGCCGACATACCTGGAAAGTGAACTGGGTATGAAGTTCAAGGAAATGACTGCCTACATGGTCGGTACTTATACCGCGATGATTCTAGGTAAAATCCTTGCAGGCTTAATGGCAGATAAATTCGGACGTCGTTTTACTTATGCCTTCGGTGCAATTGGTACAGCGATCTTCCTGCCATTGATCGTATTCTATAATTCACCAGACAACATTCTATACTTATTGGTGATCTTCGGTTTCCTATACGGTATTCCATATGGTGTGAATGCAACATATATGACTGAAAGCTTCCCAACCAATGTACGTGGTACAGCAATTGGTGGTGCATATAACGTCGGTCGTTTAGGTGCGGCAATTGCCCCAGCTACGATTGGTTATCTGGCAACAGGCGGTTCGATCGGTCTTGGCTTCTTAGTAATGGGTGCTGCATACTTTATCTGTGGTCTGCTTCCTGCCCTGTTCATCAAAGAAAAACTCTACGATCCTCAAAAATCTTAATCCGTTTTAGAAAAAGCCTCCTAGGAGGCTTTTTTCATAATCAATTCCCAACTTTCTATTTAAAAACTTTTTCACTGTGGTAAAATACCGCTAAGCGAAACAGGATTTCTTATTATGGAAGATATTTCTAGAGAATCGATGGAGTTTGACGTTGTGATCGTAGGTGCGGGTCCTGCCGGCCTGTCTGCTGCAATCAAGATCCGTCAACTTGCAATTGAAAACAATTTAAATGATCTGTCCGTTTGTGTCGTGGAAAAAGGCTCCGAAGTCGGTGCACATATTCTTTCAGGTGCTGTGCTTGAACCACGTGCCATGAACGAACTGTTCCCGAACTGGAAAGAAGAAGGTGCGCCTTTAAATGTGCCAGTGACAGAAGATAAAACTTTATTCCTTCTTTCAGATGAAAAATCACAAGAAGCCCCGCACTGGATGGTGCCGAAAACCATGCACAATGATGGCAACTATGTCATCTCTCTGGGCAACGTGGTGCGCTGGTTAGGCCAGAAAGCCGAAGAACTGGAAGTATCGATCTTCCCGGGCTTTGCTGCTTCAGAAATTCTGTATCATGAAGATGGTACGGTGAAAGGTATCCAGACTGGTGACATGGGTATTGGTAAAGATGGCGAACCGACGCATAACTTTGCGCCGGGTTATGAGCTGCATGCCAAATACACCATCTTTGCTGAAGGCTGCCGCGGTCATTTAGGTAAACGCCTGATCCAAAAATTCAATCTGGATAAAGATGCTGATCCACAACACTACGGGATCGGCATTAAAGAGCTGTGGGAAATCGATCCTGCCAAGCATAAACCAGGTCTGGTAATGCACGGTGCCGGCTGGCCTTTATCTGAAACCGGTTCTTCAGGCGGCTGGTGGTTATACCATGCTGAAAACAACCAGGTGACTCTGGGCATGATCGTGGATCTGTCTTATGAAAATCCGCACATGTATCCATTCATGGAAATGCAGCGCTGGAAAACCCATCCACTGATCAAACAGTATCTGGAAGGCGGTAAACGTATTTCTTATGGTGCGCGTGCCGTAACCAAAGGTGGTTTTAACTCCCTGCCGAAATTTACCTTCCCGGGTGGCTCACTTATTGGTGATGATGCCGGCTTCCTGAACTTTGCCAAGATCAAAGGCTCACACACTGCCATGAAATCCGGCATGTTGTGTGGTGAAGCGGTATTTGAAGCGATTGCTGCCGGTGTAGAAAAAGGCGGTGATCTGGCGATTGCCCGTGTGACTGAAGGCGAAGACTTCTTTGTTAAAGAACTGACTACTTATACAGACAAGTTCAACAACAGCTGGTTGAAAGAAGAGCTGTACAGCGCGCGTAACTTTGGCCCAGCAATGCACAAGTTCGGTCAATGGATGGGTGGTGCATTCAACTTCATCGACCAGAACGTGTTTAAAGTACCATTTACCCTGCATGACCTGATGCCAGACTTTAAAACTCTGAAAACAGTTGATGCAGTGAACTTCAAGCCGAACTATCCAAAACCGGATGGTAAGCTGACGTTTGACCGTCTGTCTTCAGTGTTTGTATCGAACACGGTGCATGAAGAAAACCAGCCGGCACATTTAAAACTGACCGATGCTTCGATTCCAGTAGATGTCAACTTACCGAAATGGGATGAGCCTGCACAGCGCTACTGCCCGGCAGGTGTGTATGAAATCATGGAAAATGATGACGGTTCGAAACGCTTCCAGATCAATGCAGCGAACTGTGTACACTGCAAGACCTGTGACATCAAAGATCCATCTCAGAATATCACCTGGGTAACACCGGAAGGTGGCGGTGGTCCGAATTACCCGAATATGTAGGGTAATTTGTGTGAGTAAGAAATCTTTTTCTTGTTCATATACCCAATTTTGAAGCAGTTATAACTAACACTTCACTTTAATTTTTTAGGTAATCCCAGTTCCCTAGGGAGCTGGGATTAAAAATAATCAAGAATAAAAAAATAAAAACAGATTCAGGTCTTTTTCGCTGACTTGCTGCTTAGACCAGCTTATTGATTGTGAAATATTGTGTCCCAGTAAAAAACCAAGACCTTATCTAGTCATTTTTATTTATAAACATTACCTTTAATTAAAATTAATTGCCTGAATATACAAACTCTTTAGTCGTATTCCTCTTTGGTTACCCCTATTCAAAATGCTATTGTACAAAAAGTTTCCAATTTCCCATTTTCTAATCACGATCTAGTTTCATGACTTATAAATTGAATGCCCGACATCTGGTGCTAGACCTGCTCTATGCCTCACATAATTCTACTGTTAGCATCAAACAGATGTTGTGTGCAGCAGATTTATTAGGAATCTCTGATAACAGCTTGCGGGTTGCGGTCGCACGCCTCAATCAGGATCAGATCATTCAGTCAGTAGAACGCGGCATTTATCAGTTAATTGAAAAAAAATTTGATACTTCTTTTATCAGCCTGAACAAACATCCTAATATGCAGACTGCTACGGCTTGGGATGGCAAATACATTCTGGTTTATACCGGTGCGTTGGGACGAGTAGATCGTACGGCCTTATCTAAACGGGAAAAAGCCCTGCGTTATTATGGATTTCAGGAACTGGAACAGAATGTGTTTATCCGCCCGGATAATTTACAACTCAGTTTGAACGAGCTTAAATCAGCAGCCGTCAAGTTTGGTCTGGATCAAGGCGCACGATTTTTTCAGGTCAGCGAGATCGATCAGCACACTCATGTATCTGCACTTTGGGATATTCATGGCCTGCATCAAACTTATTTGAATATCAGTCAGGAAATTGAACAATGGTTTGAAAACCATCAACAGTTATCCTTGGCTGAATCAGCTAAAACTGCCTTTTATCTGGCAAAATCTGCTGTATTTAGTCTGCGTGCAGATCCGTTATTGCCTGAAGAATGGCTAGACGCTCCAGCCCGACAAAAATTTGAACTGGCTGTACGGCGTATGGAAGAACAAGGCCAGCAGTTATGGCAGCAATATTTTCAGCAGCAAGGCGTATAATTTATTTCCTATACACTCACAAAAATAAATTGACTGTAATATTTTAATTCAAATATAGTGACAAGAAATACAAGAACTAGATCAAGGCAGAATAATGAACAGTAAAGTGAGTGTCACAGAGCTATTTAGCCGTGAAGAAATCAAAGAGCTGACCACCCCATCCGACTTACAGGGGGCTCTGGCAGTGGGCTCAACTTGGGCTGTGATTGTTTTGACCTTTGGCACAGTCGCTTATAGCTGGGAATATTTACCAGTCTGGGGAAAAATATTGATGTGTGCCTTGGCATTAGCCATTCTGGCGGGTCGCCAACTCGCTATGGCCATTTTGATGCACGACGCCTCACACCATAGTTTGTTTAAAACCAAGTGGCTAAACACACACTTCACTGACTGGCTATGCGCCCGTCCGATCTGGAATGAGGTCGGCAAATATCGACCATATCATTTGAAACATCATGCCCGCACCTCTCAACCTGATGATCCAGATTTAGGTCTGGTCAAAAACTTTCCAATTACTAAACAATCATTATTCAGAAAATTCTTTAGAGATCTAAATGGTCAATCTGGCCTGAAATTTCTGGCTGGCCGAGTCTTGATGGATTTAGAACTTCTGGAATGGAGTGTTTCCAATGATCCGAAACCAATTCCTCGTGGTAATCGCAGTAACTTGGAACTGGCAAAGAATCTGTTAAAAAATAGCTCGGGCATGCTGATTTCTAATGCTGCCCTATTTTCTGCACTTTGGGCCAGCGGTCATCCGAAACTTTATTTATTGTGGCCGTTAGCTTATATCACTCCTTTCCCACTCTTTATTCGTATCCGGGCAATGGCTGAGCATGCTGGTCTGGAAACTAGCCATTCTGCTTTAACTAATACCCGTACCACCCGTGCAGGATGGCTAGCGCGTGCTTTCGTTGCACCGATTCATGTAAATTATCATATTGAACATCATTTAATGGCCTCTGTTCCACATCAAAATCTGCCCAAAATGCATCAGATGTTGCGAGAGCGCGATTACGTGAAAGCACCACCGAGTTATAAAGATGTAATTGTGTCACTATTGAAAGACTAAAATTAAAAGATCAAAGTTTAAAAATACATTAAGTGTGATAGCAAAATTCCTCAAACTTAATGTTGATGGCTTTCTTTATGGTCATGATGCTCATGCGAATGGGCTGATTGCCGATGCTGTTCTGGGGGACAATCTTCTGCTTCAATTTGCAATGTCATCTCAGTAATGTGATGTTCATGGTGCAACATCTCGAATGCCTCCTGATGCAACTTTTTATAGTCAACGTCTGGCGCAACCAGATGAACGGTCAGTATGACTTTCTTGGAAGTAATCGCCCAGACTTTTAGCTGATGAATATCTTCAACACCGTCTAGCGCCAGTAGGTCATGGCGCAGTTTTTCAATATCGATTTCATCGGGAACTCCTTCCAGCAGAATATTGATGCTCTGTTTCAATAAAATCCATGTCCGTGGAATGACCCAGAATCCGATCATGACCGCAATCACGGTATCGATCCACATCCAGCCGCTGAAATAGATGATGATTGCGCCAATAATGACACCCACCGAACCCAGTGCATCACTCAGTACTTCCAGATAAGCCCCTTTAATATTCAAGCTTTCCTGACTGCTAGAAACCAGAATTTTCATGGAGATCAGGTTAATGACCAGTCCAAGTATGGCGACAATCAACATGCCCAGACTTTCAATTTCAGGGGGATGGCTCAGGCGCTGGTAAGCTTCGAACAAGATATACATCGCCACCAGAAATAGCATAATCGCATTAAACAAAGCTGCCAGAATTTCAAATCGCTGGTAGCCAAAGGTACGTTTATCATCTGCGGGTTTTTGCCCGATCTTAATCGCAGCCAGTGCAATCGCCAATGCAGCGGCATCGGTAAACATATGTGCTGCATCAGAAAGCAAGGCCAGACTCTGAGTCATAAAACCGGCAATAACTTCTACAATTAAAAAGGCTGTCGTTAGGGCTAAGGCGATGGACAGTTTTTTGGCATTCTTGGCACTAACTTCTACATGACTATGATCATGATGATGTGATCCACCCACCTTATACTCCTTTTCATTTGAATCTGATTCTAAGTTTTAGCTACTTCTTATTACCTATACTTTCTATACTACGCTTGCTCTGCTGATATTTAAGCAATTTTTTGTATAACTTGGCTCTCTTTTAAAATATCCATGTCTATTCATTAAGCAAACTTAGTACTTAAATTATTAAATTAACCTCTCTACCGGACATAGAATCAAAACTCAGCATGAGTCCTCAATTTTTCATTTTCCAAAATCCAGGACTGCACTGAAGATCGCTGAAAATTACGCTGGATATAGGCCTGAATCTTTTCGGGAAGCTCAACATCATGACTAAGCAGACGATGCAGCATAAAGGCTAGATCAAAGTCTGCAATTGACCATTGTTCGGTGAGCCAAAGCTCTTCAACTAAAGTTTCTGTGATTGCCAGTAAGCGCTGAATATCCTGCATGGTTTCAGCCGATGCGATTAAAGGCCTTTTAGGTGGAACAAAGATCGAAGTTGAAAGCATATCCTGCCGGATAGAGGAAAAATCAGTTTTAATCAAAGCCTGAACGGCGCGACATTTTGCTCTGGCTTTCATCTCTGCAGGATATAAAGCACGATAATCCGGTGCCGGAAAAGCATCTTCCAGGTATTCAGTAATCGCCCACGATTCAAATAAATGAAAATCATCAATGATCAGACAAGGAACTTTGCCACTCGGACAAATTTTACGATAAGCCAAAGATTGCTGTTCCAACAGATCCAGATCGATCATTTTTTCCTGAAAGTTGAGTCCTTTCTCTTTTAGAGCCACATAAACCGACATGGCATAAGGACTGATACGTTTTTTATCGACATATAAGCAGATATTGTGCATTTTTTATCCTGCCTCTTATGATTATCCACTGCTTTCTACTCTAACGCCTTTTTTATAGAAAAGGAAAATATCGCTGCATATTGATACAAAGCGGAGTTATAGTCTTACATAGGATTGCCGATTCGGATGAATCACCTACCTAAGGCTAAATCACCGGATTAAAAAGACTTCTAATTTTTTGCAGAATAACGTTAAATAAATATTTTCCATTTAGACCTGACTGCTATGCTGAACCTTGATCACTTCCCCGATACCGTATATGCCATTCAACATCTGGCTTTTGAAGACTTAGGTGCCTGGGAAGATGTGTTTTATCAGCTGGGATTACGTGTTCGCTATTTTGAAGCCGGTATTGATGACCTGCGTAAAGCTTATGAATATACAGGTCTGACAATTATTTTAGGGGGTCCAATTGGTGTTTATGAAACGGAGGACTACCCTTTCTTACAACAAGAAATAGACTTACTTAAAGTGCGTTTAGAAAAGAATTTACCCACTTTAGGTATTTGTCTGGGTGCTCAACTCATGGCTCATGCACTCGGTGCTAAAGTCTATGCAGGACATAGCAAAGAAATTGGCTGGTCTAAACTTAGTCTTCTAGCCGCTGAGAATAACCCGCTGCAACATCTGAAAAATATTGAAGTGCTACATTGGCATGGCGATACTTTTGATCTGCCTGAACAGGCTGAATTATTAGCCAGTTCCAATCTCTACCCAAATCAGGCTTTTCGCTTAGGATCAAATATTCTGGCTCTGCAATTTCATCCTGAAGTCGCTGGCGATAGCTTGGAAAAGTGGCTAGTTGGTCATACCTCTGAATTACGCCAAACCAAAATTAATATCCCCGCTCTTCGGGCAGCCAATCTTCAATTTGCGCCTGCACTGGAAAGCACTTCTAAATCTGTCCTAGAGCAATATCTGACTCAGTTAAAACTAGTATCTTGATCAAAGGTACTGGATAAATATTTATGATTGAAAGTTTGTCAAAATAGATTAATGGAATCATAGCTAAGATTTTTTAGTTTCAGATAAATGCCAATTCTGATTCATAACTCATCTATTGGCCCAAGAAAAAAGCACCTTTATAAAGGTGCTTTTTTCTTTTTATGCAGAATGGAAATAAATCTTATTTCTTTGCAGGTTCTGCCGGAATGGTCGCTTCAGTGGTGATCTGAACAGTAATCTTGTCACTCACATGCGGAACATTCGCGCCTAAGCCGAATGCAGAACGGTCAAATGATGTTGTGGCATTAAAACCAATTGCCGGAACTTTTGCCATCGGATGTTCACCCTGTTTATTTAACACCGCATCCAATACCACTGGCTTGGTCACGCCTTTAACGGTTAAATTACCTGTAATCTTGAAGTTCTTTTTGTCCTTGGTTTCTACCTTAGTACTTTTGAAGGTAATATTTGGATATTTGGCCGCATCAAAGAAATCTTCTTTCTTTAAATGGTCATCCAGTGCAGTTACGTTGGTATTAATACTAGAAACTGGAATGGTCACATCTACAGAAGATTTTGCTGGCTGTTCATTGTCGACCACAATTTTACCCTGAATATCAGAGAAATTGCCTGATGGCGTAGAAAACCCAAAATGGTTCCAGCTAAATACCGTCGCAGTATGACTCGGATCAATTGTATAAGTCACTGGTTTTGCAAAGCTAAAAGTTGCAATAGATGCGGCTACCAAGCCTAAAGTTAATGTTTTCAAATTCATGTTGTTATCTCTCGTCTGAATTAACTTCAGTTTATAGAATCTTGAACCGTTTACATCCCTAAAGATAAAACGTTTTGTTGCAACTATGAAACGATAAAATTGTAAATTCTCGTGTAAATCTAAGCATTTAAGACATACGATACTGGATAAATCCGGTTTTTTTGGCCACTTTATCATAGAGCAATCTGGCCTTATGGTTCGATTCATGGGTCAGCCAGTACACCCGATCACAATTACGCTGCTTTGCTACATCATAGACATGCTGAATCAGTACACGTGCTACGCCCTGCCCGCGATAATCCGGATGAACAAATAAATCCTGCAAATAGGCATAAGGACGCATGGTCCAGCTACTGTCATGCTCAACCACATGAACTAGCCCGACTACTTTTCCATCAATCAGTGCAGCAAAACCGTACATATTGTCCTGTCCAGGGCTAGTGAGCTTGGCCCAGGTATTTTCACTAATTTTTTCTGAAATTTGCGCCTCATAAAAGGTTTGATAGCCTTTCCATAAAAACAGCCATTCGGGCTGTGATATTTGCTCTAGAGATTTGATCTGGATCTGGGATGATATTTCCATATTGAGTAACTTCTTTGGTTTATGTCTTTAATTATCTTTAAGTCAATTATTTACGATATGAGTCATTAGGTTTTTATGATGGCACGAACTTAGATTTATCTCATCTAATGTTCATAAGCAACTGTCAGAGGAAATCATCCGACATAAAAAAAGCCCCATTCAGGGACTTTTAGTATTTTCTGTTAAAGTTTTTCAACCAGAATACGATCCACCTGTTTCAAACCAGAATGCTTTTCATGGTTCTTACGACGTACTTTAATGATTTTTTCTTCAGCCATTTCCTGAAGTAATAGCTCAACCGCAACCATTGCTTCAAGGGGTAGATCCTGCCCGATCCATTTCTGCTCGCCTGCATCCATTAAAGTAATTTCATCACTAATTTGTTCATACAAGCTCATGTTTATCTCACTCTTTCATTTCAATTATGGGAGAACACTTTTTAGCGGTTGCCACATGAAAACAAGGCTAGAAAGCGGAAAAACAAAAGACGCCCCAAAACTGGGGCGCCCTTAAAAAACGACTTAATCAGTTGATTAAGCAGTAATCTCTTTTACAGCTGCTACAACAGCTTCAGTTGTAATACCGAAGTGTTTAAATAGGTCTTTAGCAGGTGCAGATTCGCCATAAGTGGTCATGCCGATCACACGACCATCCAGACCTACAAATTTCCACCAGTAGTCCACATGTGCAGCTTCAACCGCTACACGTGCACGAATATTTGAAGGAAGAACCGATTCACGATATGCAGCATCCTGTTTCACGAACTCTTCAGCACATGGCATAGATACCACACGTACACCTTGAAGCTGTGCATAAGCTTCCATTGCAAGAGAAACTTCAGAACCAGTCGCAATGATGATCGCTTTCAATTCGCCTTTTTCTTCAGCCAGAACATAACCACCTTTCGCTACATTCTCAATTTGTGCTTGAGTACGCGTTTGGAATGGCAGGTTTTGACGAGAGAAGATTAACGCTGTTGGGCCTTCTGAACGCATCAAAGCAGATTTCCAGGAAATCGCTGCTTCAACAGTGTCGCATGGACGCCATGTATTCAGGTTTGGTGTACCACGTAAAGATGCGATTTGTTCAATTGGCTGGTGTGTAGGACCATCTTCACCCAGACCGATTGAATCGTGAGTATATACATGGATCACACGTTGTTTCATCAGTGCAGACATACGTACTGCATTACGTGCATATTCCATAAACATCAGGAATGTTGCTACATAAGGAATGAAACCGCCATGCAGTGCAACACCGTTGGCAATCGCAGTCATACCAAATTCACGTACGCCGTAGTGAACATAGTTACCTGCTGGATTGTCCTGTACGCCTTGCGCGCCTTTCCAAAGTGTCAGGTTAGAACCTGCAAGGTCAGCAGAACCACCTAGTACTTCTGGTAGTGAAGGCACAAGAGCTTGTAACGTATTTTGGCTCGCTTTACGTGTAGCAATGGTTTCTTCTTTTGCATTTACTTCAGCGATATAAGCATCCGCTTTTGCAACAAAGTCAGCTGGAAGATCACCAGAAAGACGACGTTTTAATTCAGCTGCTTCAGTTGGATATTTTGCTGCATAAGCGGCAAAATTTTCATTCCATGCTGCTTCAGCTTGTGAACCTTTATCTTTGGCATCCCAAGCTGCGTATACATCTTCAGGAATGACAAACGCTTCATCTGACCAGCCCAAAGCTTCACGAGTCAATACGATTTCGTCATTACCTAAAGGAGCACCGTGACAGTCTTCTTTACCCTGTTTGTTTGGTGAACCTAAACCAATCACTGTTTTACACATGATGATGGTTGGTTTATTCACTTCAGCTTTTGCTTCAACAGTGGCTTGACGGATTGCATCAGCATCATGACCGTCAACTTTGATCACTTGCCAGCCATAAGACTTGAAGCGTTGTTCTGTATCGTCAGAGAACCAACCTTCAACTTCACCGTCAATCGAAATACCGTTGTCATCATAGTAAGCAATCAGCTTACCCAGACCTAAAGTACCTGCCAAAGAACATGCTTCGTGAGAAACACCTTCCATCAAGCAGCCATCGCCCAGGAAGCAGTAAGTGTAGTGATCTACAACTTTGATATCTTCCTTGTTGAATTGCGCTGCTAAAGTTTTTTCAGCCAGTGCAAAACCAACAGCATTTGCGATACCTTGGCCTAATGGGCCAGTGGTTGTTTCAATACCCGGTGCATAGCCCAATTCTGGGTGACCTGGAGTTTTAGAATGAAGTTGACGGAATGCTTTAAGATCTTCAATTGAAAGATCATAGCCCGTTAAATGAAGAAGTGCGTATTGAAGCATAGAGCCATGGCCATTCGACAATACGAAACGGTCACGGTTAGCCCAATTCGGATTTGTTGGGTTATGGTTTAAGAATTCGCGCCAAACCACATCAGCGATATCTGCCATCCCCATTGGAGCACCTGGATGTCCTGAGTTTGCTTTTTGCACAGCATCCATTGCCAATACACGAATTGCGTTTGCAATACGACGTTCATTAAGCGGGGTTGTCATAAATCAGCGTCCAAATAAATTCAGAAGAAATAGGAAATGATGAAAAGACTTTCAAAACTGTCGTCTATTGTCTTAAAAAAACAGCGAGGGGTAAAGACTAGCCTACAATATTTATCAATTTATTGATCTTGTATTTACCTATCGAATAAATATTCTGCACTTTTAAGGTGCATTGATTGACTAGAGTCTAAGTTAAATTCTAATAAGATGATAAATCTGGGATTATTCTTAACTATTTTTTATAAATTAAACTTTCACAATATGCTGAATTCCTTTTCAGGATACATGCATATAGGGATCAAAACAGAAGATCCAGATTTAACTAAATGATCTTTTCCAGGCTATAAAAATGCATATGTGAATATCTATTGTCTGCCCAAGATCATCAGACATGAAAAGATAAAGGTTGAAGTTCAATCAGGCTAATCGATATCCCGAAAATTATTGTCCTCGGCAATCTTTAGGTAAATAACGCTGACTGATATCGCTCGAAGAACAACTGCCGCTATAAACATCAAAGGCGATGGATTTCCCACGAATAGCCGTATCTACCTCATCCTGTCGGAACTTAAATTCAATTCGACAAGCTGCATTGATCACGACTTTTTCAATATATTGGGTTCCGCTGCCAATTTGACGGCCCGTATCACAATGTCCATCAGAGGCAATAAATTGAGTTCGATAGCTACCTGCCTGCTCAAAAACCTCCGCTAGTTGGCTTCGCACTACATAACTGTGATAACTCATGCCTGCTACTGTCGCCAGAATGGCAATAATCGTGAGTACAATCATGACTTCAATCAAGGTAAACGCCTTTTGATACATGCTTTTCCATCTCCGTACAGTCTTTTAAACAAGTCCATACCAAAAGATTTCGCCACTTCCTGACAGGCGGTTTCTGAAGACTTGAAGCTACTATGCAGAGTCGTACCATTTGCAGCAAGGCTATCTGTCGTGTGATCAATACACCCGCCTTAATTTATTAATAGAATGATCACTTTCCTTGATATTTTAGACACTCTAATTTTTATATTTTTCTTAGTATTTGGTTCTGCGAATTTATCTGGAAATATCACTGCTTAATAAGCGTCTCTTATCAATTCACAAACTATTTATTAAGTTTATTAAATGAATTTACCCTGCTGTTTAATTAGACATATCAGTTTTTTTAATTCCAATAATCAAATAAAAGCACAATAATTTGAAACAATTTCGTGCAATTTTGTCGAGTTGCGCTAGTCCTAGAGCACAAGTCGATGTAACATATCGGGTCTTTAAATTTAACTGTGATAGGACTATGCGCGAGTACGCTGTATTTACTTCGGAATCTGTAAGCGAAGGCCATCCAGATAAAATGGCTGACCAAATCAGTGATGCTATCTTGGATGCAATCTTAAAAGAAGACCCATACGCACGGGTTGCTTGTGAAACGCTTGTAAAAACAGGTGCGGTTGTACTTGCCGGTGAAATCACAACAACTGCGAACATCGATTTTGAAGCGGTTGTCCGCCATACCGTTAACAGTATTGGTTATCATCATTCTGACCTAGGTTTTGATGGTTCGACCTGTGCGATCATCAACATGATCGGTAAGCAGTCTCCTGAAATTGCTCAGGGTGTAGACCGTCAGAAACCTGAAGATCAAGGTGCTGGCGACCAGGGCTTGATGTTTGGTTATGCCAGCCGTGAAACTGATGTACTCATGCCTGCGCCAATTTCTTATGCGCACCGCTTAATGGAAAAACAGGCTGAATTACGCCGTAACGGTACATTGCCTTGGTTACGTCCAGATGCAAAAAGCCAGGTGACTTTCGCTTATGAAAATGGCGTACCTGTTCGTCTAGATGCTGTTGTGCTTTCAACTCAACACGATCCTGAAATTTCACAAGCTCATTTAAAAGAAGCTGTGATTGAAGAAATCGTGAAAAAAATCATTCCTGCCGACATGTTCCATGCAGACACCAAATTCCACATCAATCCGACCGGGATGTTTGTGATCGGTGGTCCTGTAGGTGACTGTGGTCTGACTGGCCGTAAAATCATTGTAGATACTTACGGCGGTATGGCACGTCACGGCGGTGGTGCATTCTCTGGTAAAGATCCATCAAAAGTTGACCGTTCTGCTGCTTATGCAGGCCGTTATGTTGCGAAAAACATTGTCGCTGCGGGTCTTGCAGATAAATGTGAAATTCAGGTGTCTTATGCAATTGGTGTTGCCGAGCCAACTTCAATTTCAATCAATACCTTCAATACAGGCAAAGTGTCGGATGAATTGATCGTTCAATTGGTTCGTGAGCACTTTGACCTGCGTCCATATGGTATTACCCGTATGTTGAACCTGATCCAGCCAATGTATAAACAGACTGCGGCTTATGGTCACTTTGGTCGTGAAGGTTCAGATACTGCATTTACTTGGGAAAAAACTGACAAAGTCGAAGCACTTAAAGCATCTGCTGGTCTATAAGTTTTCAAGTTTTAAAAGCTCGCTTTATGCGGGCTTTTTTTATGGCTTCTACTTTTAGCCTGACAAAAATTGAGCTGGAAATAGTTGTGTTTTGTTACATCTAAAACTCATATTAAAACGGATAAACTTATTCTTTATAAGCAGTGAGAAGCAATCCATATAAGGGTTGTAAGAAAATACATTCAAATAATCAGACAATTTATATCTAGCAAAAATTGTATAAGCCTTTATAAAAATTACATTTAGCGAACAAATTCTGATCTAATTATTAGCATAAATTCAAATAAATACTCGCTAGACTGTTTTCGACCTTACAACTACAAAGGATATGACACGATGAATAAATTACTTGTTGCTTTGGGTTTAGTTGCTACCGTAACACTGGTGGGTTGTAGTAAAGAAAAACAGCCTGAGACTGGCGCGACTACAGGTGAGCATTTAGAAAATGCTGCTACTCAAGCCGGCCATGATATGGAAGATGCCACTCATGAGGCGTCTCAGGAAACTGACCAAGCCATGGATAATGCGGCTGCAAATGCTTCCCGTGCCGCTGATGAAGCCGCCGCTGCGACTTCTCGAGCAGCAGATGCAACTGCTGAAGCCGCTAAAAACGCGACTGCTGCAACTGCCGGTGCTATTGAAGAAGGTGCAGGCAAAGTACGCGAGAAAGCTGAAAATTAATTTTTAAAGCTTTAGATCTTTAAAAGCCTGCTTTGCAGGCTTTTAAACTTTTTATACATTTCACTATTAGGCAGGTGATTGTTCTAATTAAGCTGATATCTTTTGAAATAATCACGACCTTATATCATTTAAAGTCATAATTATTATCAGTTATCAGGATGTTTAATTGGCTCTTAGAAATTCTAGATCAGCCCATTTTAGTGAGAAATTGCGTAATATACGCGACTTTATTTTTTAAAGCTTGATCTCCCATGTTTGTTATTGCTGCGTCTTCCCAGCGATCGAATCTCTCGGTCTGGGTGGCTTTTATTTTACTTGTATTAGGAACTGTCGGTGCCTATCACATCGTGGGCCTGAACCAGGCTCTATTATTTCTGGTGGGTGGTGCACTGGGCATGACCTTGTATCATGCCTCGTTTGGTTTCACCTCCAGCTGGCGCGTCTTTATTAAAGAACGTCGTGGTCGTGGCTTACGTGCCCAAATGATCATGCTGGGTCTTGCTGTCTTGCTATTTTTTCCTGCTTTAGGCGCAGGTGAACTGTTCGGTAATCCAGTTCAAGGCTTTGTCAGTCCAGTTTCGCTTTCTGTGGTAATTGGTGCATTTATATTCGGGATTGGCATGCAGCTCGGTGGCGGTTGTGCATCAGGCACACTTTATACCGTTGGTGGTGGTAGTGCCCGTATGCTGGTAACTCTGTTCTTCTTCTGTGCCGGCTCACTGATTGCGACTTCGCATATTGACTGGTGGTTTAACCTGCCTCATTTCGCACCTATCTCCATTGTAGAAAGTTTTGGTGTCATTCCTGCACTTGTTTTGAGTTTCATTATTTTTGCTGTCATTGCGGCTGCAACTGTATTTTTTGAAAAGAAACGTCATGGCAACCTGGAAATTGAAGCTCGAAGCCAGCATCAGGGCTGGAAACGCTTTTTGCGTGGTCCATGGCCATTAATCTGGGGCGGAATCATTTTAACCCTGCTTAACTTTGCTACTTTGGCGCTGGCTGGTCGTCCATGGGGAGTTACTTCTGCCCTTGCTGTTTGGGCCGCGAAATCTGCAAGTTTTGTTGGAATTGATGTAGCCTCTTGGGCGTATTGGCAGCAACCAGCAAATGCCAAAGCCTTATCTGAATCGCTCTGGTTCGATATTACGTCTATGATGAACTTTGGCATCATGCTTGGTGCATTATTGGCCGCCAGTCTGGCAGGTAAATTTGCTCCAAATTTCAATATTCCAAAACGTTCATTGGTTGCTGCAGTTATTGGCGGTTTGATGCTTGGCTACGGCGCTCGTCTGGCTTATGGCTGTAATATCGGTGCCTATTTTAGTGGTATTGCTTCAGGCAGCGTACATGGCTGGTTATGGCTGGTCTTCGCATTCCTTGGAAATGGGCTTGGGGTAAAACTTCGTCCAATTTTCTTCCCCGGTGAGAAACCTCAACCAGAAAAATTAACTGGTTGCTAAATAAAAAAGCCCATCTTTGCGATGGGCTTTTTTTTAGCTTACTACTTATAACGCAGCTTTTAGATTACAACCATAATTCATGGTTTGTTGAACCTGACGATAAGCCGTATAACGGTCCAGAATAAAAGTATAGAACTGATCGCTAGATGCAAAATTGGATTTCAGGTCTTCATTCTCGGCTTTAGGCAATTGAATTTCGTCGACCAGATTCAGATTATAATGCCCCAAGCGATACATCTCAGCAAAATAACCATTCATCATGTCACAATAGGCCACTTTACTGGATTTTAGCGCAGTCCGGCTGACAGGATGCTGATTCAAGGTTTGCAGGTTATTCACATCCAAAGGCAACTGATGAGAAAAGGCAATGCTTTCTACTTTTTTAAATTGCTGAAAGTCCTGTGCCAACTTACTGTTTAGATCATCAAAACGTTGCTGTAATTCCTGTGCACTTTTAACCTGATATTTACCCGGATCTACTGCTATTTTCTGTTGCTCTGCTGAACATGCAGCCAATCCAGTTACCATAGCTAATGATGCCAGCCATACCTTCATATCTATACACTCGATCTAAATATTAGCTGTCATTATGCCTTAAACTTGGGCGAAGATTTTATTTAAAGTACTTTCTCATTCATATAACGCCAGTAGCGTTTAGGTACATACTGGATATGCAGCTTCATATTTTGTCGTGCCTGAATATTCACGCTTTTAAAATAATCTTTCCAAAGCTGATCATAGAGTACTTCTTCATCATCCAGTTCAATGCTAAAAGACTGACTATGTCCAATCCGGATTTGTGGATCAACTATTTCTGCATTCATTTCTATCTGATGTACATCATCTAAATCGTAATAGATGCCGTACTGGCGCTGCTCATCATAAATTAGCCAACGCTGATCTTGGTAACGTTCCTTAAAATGCGGGGAAATAATCGGCAGTACATTAAAATCCGGTTTGACCAGACTGAGAAACAATCCATCTTTGGCCTTTTTGAAGCGGACAAAAGCTTCCATACGATGCTTTTCACGCCCGACCTGTTTCATCCATTGTGACATTCCGATGACTGCATGATGGCCATAATCTTTATCAACCGGCCGCTGATTTTGGAATACATAGACCGCAAAATCGAACAGGTTCTGAAATGCCTGTTCTTTTTCAGAAAGAAAAGCATAATAAAAGGCTTTTAAACTACTGGATGATATTTTCTGTTTTAAGCCTTGCCAGACCCGCTGCCCATGACTTTCATTCGAGGCCACATGAATAAAATCATCGAATAGGCCATTTTGGGCCTGCGGATTAGCCGTCACTTTGACATCAAACTCTTTAAATTCAAAAGCCCGAAATACACAGCTTAATAAACCGGTCATGGTGCCATCAAAACAGTAGTGTGCCATCAGAAACCAAATCCCAGTTGAGGTGACAGTTGCTGCTGATATTTGGACTGACCCGCTTGTAAAATCTGCTGGCGAATCTGCTGGGATTGCTGCTCCTTTTTAAATTTCGGTGTATCTGCACAGCGAATAAAATGCTGCGCCCGGTTATACGCCACGCCCATCCGTTTTAGTTGATCGATATGAATCTGACCAAAACGGCGTGCCTGTACAATCTTTTTGGCAGAACGTACTCCAATGCCAGGCACGCGTAATATTATCTTGTAGTCGGCTCGGTTAATATCAACCGGGAAGGCCTCCGGATGGCGTAAAGCCCAGCTCAGTTTTGGATCAATATCCAGATCCAGATTTGGATGCTGGTCATCCACAATTTCATCTGCTTCAAAACCATAAAAGCGCATCAGCCAGTCAGACTGATATAGACGATTTTCTCTTAATAAGGGTGGCGCTGAGCCGATTGCAGGTAAGGCTTTTTCTTCGGGATTAATCGGAATATAGCCAGAAAAATACACGCGTTTCAGCTTAAATTCCTTGTAGTGCCGATCAGCCATCAAAATAATATCTTTGTCCGTTTCACTATGCGCACCGACCACCATTTGCGTGGTCTGTCCTGCGGGAACAAATTTGGGAACGGATTTGATGATCTTACGTTCATCTTTCAACTGGATTAAGCGATCCCGTACAATTCCCAGATCTTTTTGCACTTCTGTATGGGTTTTCTCTGGAGCAAACTTTTGCAAGCCAGCTTCGGTTGGCATTTCCAGATTAATACTCATCCGGTCGACATATAAACCTGCTTCAGTAATGATTTCCTGCGATGCTCCGGGAATGGTTTTAAGATGAATATAACCATTAAAATTTTCTTCAAGACGCAGCTTTTTCACCACCTGCAACATCCGCTCCATGGTGTAATCTGCTGATTTAAAAATTCCCGAACTGAGAAACAGCCCTTCAATATAATTACGGCGATAAAAATTCATGGTCAGATCGACCACTTCCTGCACGGTAAATGCAGCACGTTTTACGTCATTGGAACGACGAGAGACACAATAGGCACAGTCAAAAATGCAGACATTTGAAAACAGTATTTTCAGTAATGAGACACAGCGACCATCTTCGGTATAGCTATGACAGATTCCATTTCCGGTATTGCCCAAGCCTTTGTCTTTATTTTTACGGTTACTGCCACTCGATGAACAGGACACATCATATTTGGCAGCATCAGCTAAAATTTGTAGTTTTTCTCGGATACGATCAGACATGATTTCAGCAAGTTGTTGGCTAAAAACCTATTATAAATTTTCCCCGTTATGCACTATAGCTTTCCTGTCTTTATAGCGACATCTCATGTCGTAAGAAATGTAATTGAACCGTTATCCATACAGCATTATTTCAAAATAAAATAACCAATATGATTTGCTTAATTTTGCGGCTATAGGCAAAGTAGATAGAGTAACAGGGAGCAAATCTATGTCTTTATTAGAAAAACTCGGAATAAAACATCCTATTTTCTTGGCCCCTATGGCAGGCGTTTCGACACCTGAACTGGCAGCGGAAGTTTCAAATCAGGGTGGTCTGGGTTCGCTGGGCTTGGGAGCCAGCAGCGTAGAATCTGCGCGCCAGCAGATTTTAAAAACTCAGGAACTTACAGATTGCCCATTTCAGGTTAACTTTTTCTGTCATGACAGCCAGCCTCTTGATGAAAACGTAGCCCAAGCCTGGATTGACCAGTTTAAAGATAAATTTGCTGAATACGGAATTAATCCACCCACTCAATTGAACTGTATTTACCCAAGTTTTAAAGACAATGATGACTTCCTGAATCTGGTTCTGGAAACCAGACCATGTGCGGTCAGCTTTCATTTTGGTATTCCTCTTCCGCATCAGATTCAGGCTCTAAAAGATGCCGGTATTCTGACGATGGTATCTGCAACCAATTTTGCTGAGGCCAAAGCCATTCAAGCAGCAGGGATTGATATCATCATTGCTCAAGGCATTGAGGCTGGAGGTCACCGGGGTATCTTTAGTACCAAATTTGATGCCTCAGTCAAAACCTCCAATCTGGTCAAGTTAATAAAACAGCATTTTTCACTGCCGGTGGTTGCTGCAGGCGGAATCATGAATGGTGAACAAGCTCGTCAGATGATAGACTTTGGCGCTGAAGCAGTACAATTGGGTACAGCATTTGTTCAATGCAAATCTTCCAATGCCAATGACGCCTATCGTAAAGCGCTACTGTCCAAGCCGCTAACTCAAGTTAGTGCCAGCATTTCCGGCCGTCCAGCGCGTGGCATCATTAATCACTGGCACATAGACGTAGACACGCCTAATCGTCTGGATGTACCTGCCTATCCATATACTTATGATCTGGCCAAGCAGTTACATGCAGCAGCGTCCAAACATGGTGATCAGGGTTATGGCGCATTTTGGGCAGGTTCAAATGTGACGCAAATTCGTGAGATGGAAGCTTCTGATTTAATTAATCAGTTAGTGCTGGAAATGAAACAAAAATAAAGCAAAATTTAATTTTAGAACATAAAAAAACCTCTCCAAAGAGAGGTTTTTTTATATCGTTCTTTTAACGAGTCATACGATGCCAAGCATCTTTGATCGCAAATTTTGCTTCTTCCCAATTCAAACGAGATTCACCTTTTACCTGTTCCCATTTGGTTCGTAATTCAGGTTCGGCATGTTCGAAGTCAGTTTGACGGTCATATAGCGGACGGTTTTCATAACCAACCCGATAAGCACCACGATAGTCACGATCATAGTCGAGATCGCTGTAAGTAGTGCGTGATTCCGTATAATACGGACGGTTGGTATGCTCAGTTCTCCAGTAATCATCTTCCTGCTTAATCGTGTCCGGATGCTGATAATTATCTGCCTCTGGATGATTTTCTGGATGCTCATAGTTATCCGTTTGTTTCGGATGATCAGGTGAAGCAATATCATTCCCTGCAATACCGCCTACAACACCGCCAATGATACCGCCTACTACTGCCCCTGGAGGACCACCTACCAGACCGGCAGTCGCTCCAACTGCTGCCCCGCCTAAAGTACCTGCACTGGTAGCAAGTACATTATCCTCACCTTCATTCATATCTGGCACACGAGGATTATCTTTTTGAGGTGAATTTAAATCTGGTCGAGCACTGGCATCTGTTGCATCTTGATTTAATGCGTCACTACGTTCCTCTGGTAATTCAGTCGAGGTTTTATTGCCAAAGTCTGTAACTGGACGATTGGTATTTGTCATTATAGATCTCCCTTGATCATGAGAATGAACAAGATTGAATAAACATCTTGCCATGCTAGAAATTCAGCTTAGAGCAATTTCACGTAAACAATGTCCATGTCATGTCCAGTTTCAGTGAACTTAATATGCGGCTATGTTCACTACAGTCTTTAATGTAACGGAAGCATATAAAATTTTAGCTATAAGATAAAAAAGGTACTGTATTTACTACAGTACCTTTTGAAATAAGTAGGAAATCTATCTTTTTATTTAGTTTCTAACAGATTTACCTGATCTATTTGTACATCGCTCATGATATGTCCATGTTCCAGTAATCCATTAAAATAGTTTTCCACCACTTTATATTGATCGGCAGTGTTTTCTACTTGATACATATTTTGACGGAATTCATTACTCGAACGTAGACCTTTGGTATACCAGGCAATATGCTTACGCGAAATACGGCAACCTGAATATTCACCATAAAACTCATAAAGCTCGGATAAATGCCCTAGTAGCACATCTTTCACTTCAGCAATACTTGGCGCAGCCAGATGCTCTCCGGTTTTTAAATAGTGTGCAATTTCACGAAAAATCCAGGGGCGACCTTGTGCTGCACGGCCGATCATAATGGCATCCGCACCTGTATAGTCCAGTACATATTTGGCTTTCTCAGGGCTATCAATATCTCCGTTCGCAATCACGGGAATATTCAGCATTCCTTTCACTTCCTTAATTAAAGAATAGCGTGCCGTATTGAGGTACATGTCTTCACGAGTACGGCCATGTAATGCCAGCGCTGCAATCCCCGCGTCTTCAGCACGTTTTGCAACTCGCAGAATATTTTCATGACCGTTGAGATAGCCCAAACGGGTTTTTAAAGTCACAGGAACATCAACTGCAGCAATGACTGCATCTAAAATACGTGCAACCAGATCTTCATCCTTTAACAAGGCAGAACCGGCCAGCTTATTACAGACTTTCTTTGCTGGACAACCCATATTAATATCAACAATTTGTGCCCCATTTGCAACCTGATAACGCGCTGCCTCAGCTAAGTCATGCGGATCAGAACCGGCAATCTGCGCTGAAATTGGTGCCAGCTCACCATCAAAATTCGCCCGATATAAGCTTTTTTTACTCATGCGCAAGGTCTTGTCAGAAGTCATCATTTCACTGGCTGCATGACCCGCACCGAAGTACTTGCATAAGGTTCTAAATGGACGATCGGTGACACCTGCCATGGGAGCGACAATCAAATTATTTGACAGTTGATAGGGACCAATATACATATAAATTCATCACTTTTCTGATGGGCATAGTATACTGCATCTGCCTTGTTCACTCATCTTTTCAATTTATTTACGACACCATGAACAAATATTTTGCTCAAGTTTTTTCTCTTAAGTCCGTATCCATACTTGCTTTATCTATTAGCCTTGTAGGGTGTGGCAATGGTTCATGGTGGTCAAATGATGAACCAACTCTTGAAGTTGAACATATTCGCAAAGCCATTCCAGGTCGTGTCAGCCAGCGTGAATCCTGGGCACAAGATATTTATGACATCACTGACCAGCTCGGTATTCCACAAACCAAAGAGAATATCTGTTCAATCGTGGCAGTTGTCGATCAGGAATCTAACTTTAATGCAGACCCGGTAGTTCCTGGTCTTGGTGAAAAAGCCGTTAAAGAAGTTCAGGAACGTCTGGAAGAAAAATTTAAAGATAAACTTGGTGAAAGTATCGGTGGAACAGTTGCAGGATATTTCCAGGATGTACTGAAAAACCAGCCAAGCCCAGAAGACAATTATCTAAGCCAGATGCGCCGGGTCAAAACCGAACGTCAATTAGATGAACTTTATCGTGAAATCTTTGATTACATGGCCAAGCATTATCATGTAAGTGCACTGACAGGTGCAGCCAAACTATTTGGACAAAATATTGGCGAAAAAATGAATCCGATTACAACTTTGGGTTCCATGCAGGTTCATATCAGCTATGCCAAGGAATATAAACGTCAAGGGGGCAGTATTGCTGATTTGCGTAGTGACCTGTATAGCCAGTATGGTGGACTGTATTATGGGATTCATCGATTGATGATGTACCCTGCGGATTATGAAAAACCGATTTATCGTTTTGCTGATTATAACTCTGGGATGTATTCCAGCCGTAATGCAGCATTCCAGAGCATGTTAAATAGCTTAACCGATGCCGAATTGAGCCTGGATGGCGATTTACTACTATATACTAAAGATGGCGCGATTCGCTCACAAAAGAGTCAATCTGAACGAGAGCTCATCAGCGTTTTTGCAAAAAATAATTTTATTATTACTGAACGTCAGATTCGGGCGGATTTAAAAAAAGAAAAAGTTAAAGATTTTGAAGATACTATGACTTATCGTGGCATCAGTAAACTTTATCAAGAAAAAACCGGTAAAGAGCCAATTTATGCAATGATGCCAGAAGTCGTGATCTCAGGCCCAAAATTGAGTCGTGAGTATAATACTAACTGGTTTGCCAGCCGTGTCGATGGTCGTTATCAAACATGCATGCGCCGCATCAAAAACATAAAACTCTAGCCTTATTTGATTTTGATGGAACCCTGTATCCTTATGACAGTTTTACAGGGTTCATTTTCTATGCTTTAAAGAAAAGGCAGATTTTAAAACGTGGCATTCGTATTCTGCCTTGGATTCAGGCTTACTATCTTAAGCTCTATCCTGCTCATGCAATGCGCCCAAAGCTGTATTACACCATGTTCAAAAATAGTCATGCGCATGAAATTCAGCAGCTTGCCGAAGAATTTGCACAGCAGCTTGTTTTAAGATTAAATCCCAAGCTATTAAAGCAACTTAGACAACATCAGCAACTCGGGCATCAAGTCGTTCTCGTTTCTGCTTCACTGGATTTATATTTAAAACCGGTTTGTACTTATTTAGGCATTGACCTGATTTGTAGTGAAGTAGAAATTCTGACAGGCAAAATGACAGGTTTATACAACACACCTGATTGTAGTAAGGATCAGAAGAAAAGTAGAATCTTGGAAAAATATAATTTAGAAGATTATGCTGAAATTTATGCTTATGGAAATAGCGAAGAAGATGAGGCAATGTTATGCCTTGCACAGTATGCTTATCTGGAAGGACGAGATAAAGTACTTCCACTACTTGAAATGAATTTACCCGAGTCTGAGCTTAAAATAATTAATTAAACTGAGAATAATAAAAAACCGCTATGAATAGCGGTTTTTTATTGAAATCCATCTTACTTCTTAAACGGAAAAGCATATTTCACGATACGTTTAATTACGCTGCCATACTGTTTTACCAAACTGGCATTATTATAGTTTAAGCCGTATTTTTTACATACTGCTTCTACTTTTGGCGCCATTTGACGGTAACGGCGTGCAGGCACATCTGGATATAAGTGATGTTCAATCTGATGGCTTAAATGTCCAGTCAAAATATGAAACGCTTCAGAACCAGTCAAGTTTGAAGAACCACGAATCTGGCGCATATACCAGTGACCCCGACTTTCATTTTCCATAACAGCTTTCGGAAACACTTCTACATCTTTAGTAAAGTGACCACAGAAAATAATACTGAAAGTCCAGATATTACGAAGGCCATTTGCCACCAGGTTACCTGTCAATACCGGTAATGCTGCAGGACCTGCAATCAACGGGAAGAATACATAATCTTTGAATAATTGCTTGCCAATTTTACGCTGCATTGGCTTCCATTCTTCAAGAGTTTGTTCTTTGGTTTTACGGCCTTTGAAGTATTTACCCAATTCAAGGTTTTGAATGGCTACGCCCCACTGGAATAACAAGCAAAATGGAATACTGTAAATTGGCTGTAATAAATAACCTGGTTTCCAGCGTTGCTCAGGGAACAAACGCAACAAGCCATAACCAATATCATCATCCATGCCTTTAATGTTAGTATAAGTATGATGCTTGAAGTTATGGGTTTGACGCCAGTTGTCTGAAGTTCCGACAATATCCCACTCGTAGGTTTGGCCATTGAGCTTCGGATCATTCATCCAGTCATATTGACCGTGCATGACATTATGACCCAATTCCATATTTTCCATGATTTTGGCAAAGCCTAATAAGCCTGTACCCAACAACCATGCTGGCGGGAACCATCCTGCAAATAATAAGGCACGACCTGCAATCGATGAATAACGGATGCTCGAATATACGCGACGGATATATTTGGCATCTTTTTCACCTAAATCATCCAGCACTTCCTGTTTGATGGCATCAAGCTCACGTGCAAGTTCATCTAGCTCAGACTGGGTCAGTTCACGGTTTTTAGGATTTTTAAAATACTGTAATTTTACTGGCATATTCATAGGATAAAACTCGCTTATAAGTCGATGACAAGGTCAGTCTGCGCTGAGTTAACACAAATTTTTAAAAGATTACCCGGCTCGGTATTTTGTGCGCCATTGACCAGATTCTTGGTTGAACCTTCCGCTTTATTACAGGCACATTTATTACAGATACCCATACGACAGCCATGGGTCGGTCGGATATTCTGCTGTTCCAGACTCACCAGAATCGACTGGCCTTTTGGAATCGTGACGATTTTTTTTGATTGAGTCAGGGTTACATTGACAAAACCGGTATCAGCTTCATCATTCAGACTCATGCTGAACGCTTCACTTTTGAACAGTTTCGCTGAAGCAAACAGTCGTTCTGCAGTCGCAACAAAACCTGATGGTCCACATGCATAGACTGTACTTTGTTCCAATGCTTGCAATTGGTCTAGATAAGATTCATCAAGACGCGGCGCAGCCGGTTGTTCCTGAGTTGCAAATACCTGATAAGAAAAGTTTGAAAACTTTTGTGCCAGCTCTTCAAAACGCGCAATGAAAGCAGCATCCTGGTTTTTCTTAACCCAGTACCATAAAGTTACTGGTGCAACCAGTTCAGCTTTATCTTTTAAAGCTTCCAGCATACTCAGCATTGGGGTGATACCACTACCCGCAGCAAGCAAAAGCAATGGGCTGTCCTGTTCTGGCAAAGTCATGTCACCGAAAGGCTGACCGAATTCAATGATATCGCCGACTTCAGCCTGTTCAGCAAACCAGGTAGTAACTTTACCCGCATTCACTTTTTTAACCGTCAATAAAATATGCTGCTGATCAATACGGGTCAGACTATAGCTACGTTCATAACGAATGCCGTTCACCACCACAAATACAGGATGATGTTGGCCCGCCTGACCGAACTGGAATAAATGATTGACACGAATCGTCAGGCTCAGCATATCCTGCGCAGCATGTTCTTTGCGCACAATCTTGCCTAAGGGCTGATTCATTGACCATAAAGGATTTAATTTCTGCATCCAGAAATTAATCGCATATGGATCAATCACACTCTCTTTCAGCGTATTTAATGGCGTTTTAAGCTTTTCGAGTACAGGCATCGTTTTAGACATCACCTTGGATTTTTAATTATTATACACTTGTATATATATTTGTATATACATTTGTATTGTTTCTAATCATTTCACAAGCTGGACTGCCTTCGTTATAATGTGTTAATGCCTTTTACTAATCACCTCATGAATGAGCCTTCAATGAAAATAAGCAGTGACGCGTCTTTACCATCGAAAAGCATTGATGAGCCCATTATTGTCCGTAGTGTGGGCCGTAAAGCGACCATTACCAAGGAAGAACTGTTCCAGGCTGCTTTAAACCTGATCGGACCACAAAAAAGTATTTCATCTTTAAGCTTGCGTGAAGTTGCTCGTGAGGCTGGAATTGCTCCGAACAGTTTTTATCGTCATTTTAAAGATATCGATGAACTGGCGATTGAGCTGATTGATCGTGCCGGGATTGTGCTGCGTCAGATTCTCAATGAATCTCGTCTAAAAGCATCGAAACAGAACAGTATTATTCGTAGCTCTGTTGAAGTCTTTATTGCTCAGCTGGATGCTGATGAAGGCAATTTAAGCCTGTTGTTACGTGAAGGCTATACTGGTTCAAAATCTTATAAACAGGCAGTCGAACGCCAACTGAATTATTTCCAGCAGGAGCTTCAGGAAGACCTGATCCGTCTGGAACGACTAAATAATAAAAAATTATTTCATCCCGAGATTGCGGCCAGAGCGATTACCCAACTGGTATTTAATATGGGTGCCAATGTGATCGATATGGCACCTGAAGACCGTAAGGAAATTGCGGAACAGACCATGATCATGATTCGCATGATTCTGGAAGGTGCCCGTCATCTGGATCAATCTCAAATCCGTTAAGCCAGCTGAAAAAAAAGACTCTTAGTGAGTCTTTTTTATTACCAAGATTAAAGCTTATTCAATCTGGCTTTAACATGGTTTGCCGTCATTTCCGGATGCTCTAGTGGAAACATATGTCCGCCCTGCACCACCGAATAATGAATTTGGTAAACCTTATGCATGCCTTGTGGTAAACCTTGCTGATAAAACTGGCTGCGCTCTGCAGTGATTAAATGTATCGGAACCTGGGGTGGTTTTCTTGGTGTACGCCACCACCAAGCCGGTACAGTCCGGAAAATTTCTGCCTCAATCTGTTTGGGAATGGCTAAAGTTACCCCTCCACGCTCTTGATCAGGCACAATCCCGCTTTCGATATAATCCTGAAAACATTGCTCATCAAAATGCTTAAACAGACGATTCGATCTCAGCGCTTCAACGGCGTCCTGTTTAGATGGCCAGTAATCTTTACGTTTTAGGGTAATACCTGCCGGAGTGAAACGGTCAATACTTTTTAAGTTGAGCTTTTTCACGACTTCAAACAGTGCACTGTTTTTACCAATCACGAAAGGTGGATCCATGATCACCAGTTTGGAAAATAAATCCGGACGTTGATAGGCTGCCATTAAAGTTATCAAACCACCAAATGAATGTCCCAGCCCAATCACCTTTTGATCCGGAGATTGCTGCTGGATATCCTGTATCACTTCATTTACTAGATAACGCCAGTCTTTGGTAATTGGATAGGCTGGATTCATCCCGATCAGCGGAATTGCCTTGACCTGATATTCATCCTGAAAATAATTTAAAAACTTGCGATAGCTTGCCGATGGAATGCCATTGGCATGAGTAAAATGCAAAACCTGTTTCATTATTTTCTTTGATCATTTCTTTATAAAGTCTGAAAGAAGCTTAATATTGAAATGCAAAATTCTACAGAACCAAATTCATCAATCTATGACCTTTAAGTCACTATGAACTCATGTCTGGATATAGATGATTATTTTTTGGAAATAGTCAGGTTTTGCATCGGCAAAAAAGTGGCTCCACAACTGGCTTTATCTCCAGCAATGATTACAGCCCTGCCTTTGACTATTGTAGATAAATCACTAGCAATAGCTGTCACGGTAGTTTGGCACTTGGGACAGTAATGCTTCATGCCATTCAGATGCACCGCCATGCCATTAATTAAAAAAGAGTTTTCACATTCAGTGACCATACCGCCATGGCTGGTTTTTGCGCCAATAGTGATCAATGCTTTGGACATGATATTTTATTTCTTATTCTTAGAGGTGCTGATTTTAAACAATACAGAAAACATCAACCAGCATTCCCCGACCAAAAGCTCAATCATGACTCTAATTTTAGCCATAAAAAAAGCAGCCCGGAAGCTGCTTTCATAATTCATTAGATCTTATGGCTTAACCACGACCATTACTTGAATCGCTTCAGGTGTTACAGATAAACCTTCTAACAGACTCAAGCCTTCTTTTTGCAGCTTCTGTAAACGTGCGATTTCATCTTCACGGATACTTGGGTTGAACTGTTTCAGGTAAGTCAGACGGTCAATTTCATACTGCCATTTATTGCCATACGCTTCTTTAGCCTGCTGCCTGAAGTTTGGCAATGCTGAACGAGCCAGTTCCAATGCCTGTTGATAACGCGCTTCAATCACTTCACGGCGTGCTTTCACCACCTGACGGCAGCTATTGCCATCTAAATGATGTAGATATGGTTTCAGGATTTCAGGCGCAATCTTCTGAGACAGATCCTGACCTTTTTCACTCAGCAATACACGGATCAGCTGCTGTGGCAAGCTTGACGGTAAGTTCAGTGCTTTTGGTGCAACCACATCAACCTTGAACCACACTTCCATCAATACAGAACCTTGTGGCAATGCTGCAGACTTTAAGACCGCAACGTTGGTACTACCAAAGCCCTGAGTATTGATCATTTCCATCACGCTTTCAGTGAATGGATGCTCTAAAGTTAGATATTGAGCATCTTCACGGATCTGAGCCTGGTCACGATAGAAGGTGGCTGTCATACCCTCTTCATCCAGGGTCAAACCTTGTACCTGCATCTGATCCGTTGGCTTGATGATCACCGTACCATTGCTTTGCTCATCAAAGTCGATATTGGTCGATGCCATAAAACGCTTCATGAACATTGGCAAGGTGGTATTATCATCATAGTCTTCAAGCGCATTAACAATTTCCTGTGCCACGACGGGGCGGCAAGAATTGTACTCAAGTAGACGGTCACGACCTTCCTGCAACTCGGCTTCAAGCGCTTCACGTTGTACGCTAACTTCTTCCAGCAGATCTTCAAATTCCTGACCTTTATCTGCCAGCAAGCAATCTTTCAGGGCAACAATAAAGTTTTCTTGCAGCGTTTGCGCCGTTGGAGAAATGTTGCTGAAAATATTCAGCGCTTCGTTATACCAACGGAACATACGCTCCTGCGCAGTACCCACCAGATAAGGCACATGAATCTGGATACGGTTTTCCTGACCGATACGATCCAGACGACCAATACGCTGTTCCAAAACATCCGGATTGGCCGGTAAGTCAAACAGGATCAAGTCTGATGCAAACTGAAAGTTACGGCCTTCTGAACCGATTTCAGAACATAACAGAATCTGTGCACCATAAGATTCTTCAGCAAAATAAGCTGCTGCCTGGTCACGTTCCAAAAGACTCATGCCTTCATGGAACATGGCAGTACGGATACCTGCATGCAGACGTAATACATTTTCCAGTGCTTCAACCACTGGACCACTACGGGCAATCAGTAATACTTTTTTGTGTTTCAGATCAGTACGCAGCTTTTCCATCAACCACATTACACGCGGATCGGTTTCCATCCACGAGCCATCAAGTTGAGATTCTTCCGGCCACATCTGTTCACGTAGTTTGCCATCTTTAGACCAGTTTTCTGGCGCTGGCAATGGTGCTGGCTGACAGTCACGACCCGGGAAGCCCTGAATCGCTTCACGTGTGTTACGAAACAGGATACGACCCGTACCATGACGGTCTAGCAATTCATGAATGGCACGGAAACGTTGCTCTGGGGTATCTTCAATCGCATGACCAAGCAGGCTTTCAATCGCAGTGAAATGCTCAGCTTCCAGTGGAAGGTCTGACATCAGTACTTCAGCGATTTTAGCGGTATGCTGATATTGCTCTTCTTCATCTAGGAAACGATCCAATGAACTGAAACGTTGCGGATCAAGTAAACGTAGACGTGCAAAGTGAGATTCTACACCGAGCTGTTCTGGTGTTGCAGTCAATAACAATACGCCCGGTGTTTTCTCTGCCAGCTCTTCGATCAGATCATAACGGTCATTGCCGCCTTCTTCCTCAGACCACATCAGGTGATGCGCTTCATCGACAACCAACAGGTCAAAGCCCGCTTCAATCGCCTGTTCGCGTAGATCTTCGTGATCCACCATCAAGTCCACAGAAGCAATAATGCGCTGTTCGGTCAGGAATGGATTTAGTTCAGGATCATGCTCTTTGATCGATGCAGTACGAGCCAAATCAAATAGGGAGAATTCAAGATTGAAACGACGGCGCATCTCAATCATCCACTGATATTGCAGTGAATCCGGGACCAAGATCAGAATACGTTCAGAACGGCCAGTTTTAAGTTGCTGATGAATGATCAGACCTGCTTCGATGGTTTTACCCAAGCCTACTTCATCGGCCAGTAAAACACGCGGCGCGAAACGCTGACCGACTTCATGTGCGATATACAACTGGTGTGGAATCAGACCCACACGCGAACCGACCAAGCCACGCAATGGACTGGTTTGCATATTGGCTTGCATCAGCAAGGCTTCAATACGCAGGTCATACCACTCTTTATAGTCAATCTGGCTAGCCAGTAAACGATCTAAAGGTTTAGACAACTGGATCGTTGCACCTACACGGGTTTCATTTAAAGCTTTACGTTCTTCTGTACCATCTTCAAGAGTACGAACCACGTGATAACGCACTACACCATTGCGGTCTTCAACTGACTCAACGGTCCAGATCGTACCTTCCTGATCTTGCAGTTCGTCATTCGCATTAAATACGATACGAGATAAGGGTGCGTTACTGCGAGCATAGACGCGAGTTTCATCGCTTTTTGGGAATAAAATGCTGACCGATCGCTCATCAACATCAATGAGAACCCCTAAACCGAGTTCTGTTTCAGTATCTGATAACCAACGTTGACCAATAGCAAATTGCTGCAATTTTTCCACCTTTATCTTAAGTACAAGATTATGAATATCAGGCTCAATCACGAAACGTCATTTGAGCAAAATTTCACACCTTCAAGCAATGTATTTTGACATAAAGCCCACTAAAAAGTGAGCATAATTCACGTCGATTAAACAAGTATTTCCTAGAATTCAGCCGGACAATTAAATTCAACTAACTGTTGTGTTTTAGGATGATAAAAACTTAAACGCTCAGCATGTAAGCACAGACGTGGACTAAGCTGTTGCTGCTTTGGCGTCGCATACAAGGTATCGCCAATAATCGGATGTCCGAGATATTGCATATGTACACGGAGCTGATGTGAACGACCAGTAATCGGAGTCAGTTTCACCCGAGTCACTGCTTGCCCCTGAATTTCAAAATGTTCGATGGCCAGCCATTCTGTAATTGCCGGCTTATTATGATTCGGTTCAGCAATATGCAGTGGTGGACGGCTTGGATCATAAATGACAGGCACATCAACTGTACCCTTGCCTTCTAATGTTCCAGCCACGATGGCCTGATAGGTTTTATCGGTTTGGCGTTCCTGGAACTGGCGAGAAATGGATTTTTGCCCTTCTCGGCTTAAAGCAAATACTAAGATACCGGAAGTGTCTCGATCCAGACGATGGATCAGTAAAGTTTTAGGTTCTAATTTGATGAGGCGATTGATCAGGCAATCTTGTAAATCTTCTGTTTTACCGGGCACTGTGAGTAAGCCTGCAGGCTTATGGATGACCATAAAATCTTCATCACGATGTATCAGATGTTCGGTTAGAAAATTACTCAAAGTTCAATCCCACGCTGATCGCGAAAAACAAGGCGGCCATAATAGAAAGCTTGAGTGATAATTACAATGCGCATTTATGTAAATGGCGATGAAATTTCCGATTATTTTAAGAAAATTACCCAATTAGCGATTATCGACGTGCAGATTGCATTACAAAGCTCACTAAATCATGTAATGACGGGTGTTCCAGCACATCTTCATAACGCAGATCAGCACCATGCGCACGCCATGTGCCAACCAGACTGACTACTGCTACAGAGTCCAGTCCATACTGCTTTAAATCAGCATAAGGATCAATTTCCAGCGCATCTATATTCAGCTGTTCAGCTACTGCTAACATGATGCCTTTGGTTGACAATACATATTCTGACGGCGCACTTAAGTTCCACAATCGGGTCAGACTATAGCTGTTCATATGATGCAAACCTTGTGCCACTATATTCTCAATCCACTGGATATGCTGTTCCTGACTAGGCATCAAAATTGCATCATTAATTATGCAAATTTGGTCTGTCACACTTTGCAGATGTGGCAGGATCTGTTTCAGCATCGGTGTGATTTGTCCGGCAAAAATCAGTTGAGGATGAGTTGAAGCATATTCTCCAAGTTGCTGCATGCCTTGAATCAGGTCATCGCCATATAGGTCGACAATGGGAATATCCAGTGCTTTAGCTTTATTGCTGATCTGAATCAGATTATTCATCAGCTCAGTCTCTTGAATTTCAGTCTGCATTCTTAAATTATGCAGCCCAACCAAGACCAAGACTGAATCAGCAGCAGCAAGCTGCCATTTAGCTTGAGATGGAGCAAACTGGATTTTTTTGGGCATTGTATAGAGCATGGGAGTTTTATCTATTTAGCTTATTACCCGAATCGCGGATAAAAAATTGACTTGAAAAATAAGAGGACTAGAGCCATCAGTTGAGTTACCACACAAAACTTAAAACTCTAGTCCCGATGTTTAATAGTACCGAATTATTTTGCGTAATTGAT
>NZ_VOZD01000027.1:0-50795 GCF_013419915.1 Acinetobacter sp. YH12043 | reverse complement strand
GTCGCTATGTCACTGAATACTCGTCCTAGAAAAGCGTTAGATTGGCTTACACCATTAGAGAAATTTGCTCAGCTTGTTGATTATCATAAGGCTTTTGAAACTGTCGCACCTCATGTTTGAATTCGCCGAATTTCATAATTTTAATTGATTTAAAATAAGAGTACTAGGAATGGATTACTGGAACAGTGTTTTATTTATATCGATTATAACGGTGGTAGGTTTGGCCATTATTGTCATGCTGGTGGGCTACAAGATGTGGAAAAACTTGGTGGTGACTTTACTGATCTCTACAACGATTGGCTTTCTGATTATATGTACTATTAACTTTATCTTTGGGGAAAATCTGAATTTGCCCTGGATTCCTGATCAGAGCTGGCATCATAAGATCACTTTGGAAATTGCTCTGATGAGCTTACTGATTGGCGGGGTCAGTACCTTTATTATTATGCTGGGAACCATGATTTCGAAAAATAATCGTTAAATCATAAAATTAGATGTATTTAGTTGAAAGATAATGCATTTATAAGCAAGGTATTATTATTTTTATTCAGGTTTTAATCAATTTTCTAAACGAGATAAAATACTCAGGGTGAGTATATATACTGATTTGATTTAGAAGATATTAATCCTCGTGTATTTCACATTTTTTGCAGTCCAATAAGACGCCCAGTTTTTCTTTACGGCCTTGTTCGGTCATGACCCAAGGACGGTTTTGCCAAGGTGGATCATGCCGCACATGCTGACCATGACCACAGGCCAGTTCAGCGACCCAATGATTTTCTTCATCCAGATGAAAGCCGACAATTGCCTGCTGCATGATAAATGCTCTTGTTGATTAAAGTATTTAAGCATTTATACAAAATTAGTCATGCAAAATCACCATAAACAAAAGAAACTGCACAGGCTATACTCCTTGCTAATGTATTTTTAAGAAAGAGCACAGAGACATGCGCGTACTTGTTGTGATGGATCCCATCGAAAATGTAAACCTGAAAAAAGATTCAACCATGGCCATGTTATGGGCAGCTGCACGCCGTGGACATGAACTGGGTTATGCATTACAGCAAGATTTATATATCGACCAAGGTAAGGCCTTTGGTCTGATCTCGCCTTTGCAGGTATTTGAAGACTATAACCATTACTACGAACTGGGTGAAAAGAAAAAAGAATCGATTGCGGCTTATGATGTGGTGCTGATGCGTAAAGATCCGCCATTCGACATGAACTTTGTCTATACCACTTATATTCTGGAACAGGCAGAACGTGAAGGAGCATGGATTATCAACAAACCGCAAAGCCTGCGTGACTGCAATGAAAAGCTGTTTGCTACTCAGTTCCCGCACCTGCAAGTTCCGACTTTGGTAACGTCGCAACAAAGCCTGCTCCGTGAATTTTTAAAAGAGCATGTTGATGTGATTGTAAAACCATTGGATGGTATGGGCGGCACCGGAATTTTCCGTCTCTATCAGGATGGTATCAATATTGGCTCAACCATTGAGATTCTGACCAACAATGGTAACCAGCCGATTATGGCACAGCGTTATATTCCTGAAATTGTAGAAGGGGATAAGCGTATCCTGATGATCAATGGCGAACCAGTACCGTATTGTCTGGCCCGTATTCCGCAAAATGGTGAAGTGCGTGGCAATCTGGCAGCAGGTGGTTTAGGTCAAGCACGTCCATTAACTGAGAATGATAGAGCCATTGCAGCGCAAGTGGGGCCTTATCTCAGAGAAAAAGGTTTGGTATTTGTCGGTCTGGATGTGATTGGCAATTATGTCACTGAAATTAACGTCACCAGTCCAACCTGTATCCGTGAAATTGATACTCAGTTTGGTACCTCCATTGCAGATGACCTGTTTGATGTACTGGAAGCCGGTCTGGGTCAAGCCTAAGCTTTCAATAATAAAAAAGAGCCTCGTCTGAGGCTCTTTTTATTGGCCATAATGCTTGAATAAAAGCAGGGTCATTAAGATTCCTAATATAGAGAGGCTGGCGGTAACTGCCGCGATATAAGCCCAATTCTGTGTAGTCGAAACCAGTGCTGCGCTCAAAGGCGGCACAAAAAATTGAGCACAGGCTGAAAGCTGTAAAACCAGACCCACACTGGCTGCTGCGGCATTGGCACGCGGGGCATGCTGCAAAGTAATGGCAAAAACAGTGGTCGGGATAATTCCACCAATCAGTGAAAACAGTACAGCACTTATAAACTGTAAGTCGAACATGAGCCATGAACTGGCTGCAAAAGCCAGAAAGCTGCTGCACAGCATGGCTGTAAATCCGGTACTGAATAGCGTCTTGGGTTTCCAGCCACGTTGTAACAACATACCTGCACCAAAAGTGCCGCCCAGATTGGCAAGTACCACGATTGAAACCAGAACGCCTGCAACTTTTAAATCAATACCATGTTCGACGTACATGCTGGGCAGGAACCCGGTCACGGTAATCCACTGACTGGTATAACAGGCAAAAATAATAGCTAAACACAGAATGGGTGGATGGGTAAGGGTAACTTTGATAATCTGCCAGAATGAAGTATTTGACGGTACTGGTTGAGGAATTGTGTTAGATGCAAATGCCATTGAATCTATTCGCAGGTATCGTTTAATGATGCCTGCAATAATCAAGCATAGACTGCCGAGAATAGCCCAAATATTCTGCCAGTTCAGGTATTCGAGTAAAACAGGAATACTAAAAACAGCAAGACTGACACCGACACCCATATAGGAACTCCAGAGTCCCATTTTAAAATTCAGTGTTTCAGGCCGACTGATCCGTTTTAAAATTGCAGGCGCGCACAAGGAAATAGTTAAAAATCCAATCCCTTCGGTAAAGCGGAAGAAATATAAGGCTGTGGCATGCTGAATCCAAAGGCCAGCGATACTGCTCAGTCCTAAAATGATTAACGCCAAAATCATGCAGCGCTTTAAACCCACTTTTTCCGAAAAAGCACCAATACAAAGGGCGAATAGCATCCCGGCCCCTTGTACTAAAGATAGGGAAAACCCGGCTTGCATAAAACTTAAGCCTAAATCCTGTTGCAGAATGGGAATAACAGCAGACAGTTTGCCGACATGCATGGCCGCCAGATAACCGGCTAAAATAATCCATAGATCACGAATTGATATTTTTGACATCTATAATGCTTGAATCCATTTAAGGAGTATGCAGATCAATTTGAAAAAAATTATATAGAGATAGGGATAACATAAAATTTTATTCAGATTTATATGATTTAGGCATAAGTTAATAGGATGAATTAAATGGAAAAATAGCCAGTAAATAGTGAAAAATGTATAGATTTAGGGAATGACTATAAAAAGATTAAATGAAAAATATTTAAAAATTATGCTTATATTTCACTTAAGTCTAAGGAAAAATGCAGACCTTATAATAAAACTAGTTTAAACTTCAAATTAGTATGAAAAAAACAATGAAACGCTTGTTGAAATAAGGTAAATAAACTTTCAAGGGCAAGCGTTTGTGATTACAATTGATGACTTAAATTAGACCTCCTGTTTCATTTTTTAATTGAAGAATTAGACCGTGACCGACGCTCAGCAAAAACAGCCTAAACATGTCATGATGATGGCCGCAGGTACGGGTGGACATGTGTTTCCAGCGTTAGCCGTTGCAAAAGATCTACAACAACAAGGAATTGAAGTGTCCTGGTTGGCAACACCAGCGGGCATGGAAAACCGATTATTAAAAAACCATAATATTCCAATTTATCAAATCGATATTCAAGGTGTGCGTGGCAATGGTTTTGTGCGTAAAGTCTTGGCCCCGTTTAAAATTTTAAAAGCCACTCTTAGTGCTATGAAGCATATGAAACAGCTCAAAGTCGAAGCTGTTGCAGGCTTTGGCGGTTATGTGGCAGGACCGGGTGGTCTGGCAGCGCGGATCCTGGGTATTCCTGTAATTATTCACGAGCAAAATGCAGTCGCGGGTTTTACCAATACCCAGTTGTCACGGGTCGCTAAAACGGTATGTCAGGCTTTTCCTGATACTTTCCCGGCACAAGATAAAGTAGTAACCACCGGTAATCCGGTACGTAAAGAAATTACAGAAATTTTAAATCCGTCCTGGCGTTATCAGGAGCGGGAAAAAGCTGGCCAGCCGCTACGAATTCTGATTGTTGGTGGTTCACTTGGGGCACAAGCCTTAAATGAACGTGTGCCGGAAGCCTTGAAACAGTTGAATGTGCCGTTAAATGTCTATCATCAGTGTGGTCAAAATCATGCTGAAGCAACGCGCGCACGTTATGCAGACAAACCCGCCTCCTTGCAGGTTGAAGTTCAGCCGTTTATTGAAGATATGGCCCAAGCTTATAGCGACGCCGATCTGGTCATTTGCCGTGCCGGTGCACTGACAGTTACTGAAATTGCAACTGCTGGTGTAGCTGCGATTTTTGTACCGCTACCAAGTGCGGTTGATGATCACCAAACTGCGAATGCCAAATTCTTGGCCAATCAGCAGGCAGCCAAAATCTGCCCGCAGGCTACTTTGACGCCAGACAGTTTAAAAACCTTATTAGAGCCGATGCTTGACCGTCAGGTATTGATGGAAATGGCGATCAAAGCACGCCGTCAGGCTCAACCCGATGCGACCCAGCATGTGGTCCGTTTAATTCAAGAATTGTAATCCGAGTAAATTATGTCTCCAGTAACCCCAGCAGACCAAGCAAAGAAATTAATTAAAGTCCCGGAAATGCGCCGGATCAAGCATATCCATTTTGTAGGGATTGGTGGTGCAGGGATGTGCGGGATCGCGGAAGTACTGAAAAACCAGGGGTATAAAGTTTCTGGTTCAGACATCAAGGCCTCTAAAACTACGGCTCAATTAGAAGAAAATGGTATCAAGGTCTATATCGGCCATGCAGCCAGCAATATTAAGGGTGCCAATGTCATCGTGGTATCTACCGCGATTGATAAGGAAAACCCGGAAATCAAGGCGGCTCTTGAAACCCGTACACCGGTAGTCCGCCGTGCAGAAATGCTGGGTGAGCTGATGCGTTACCGTCACGGGATCGCGGTTGCAGGCACTCACGGTAAAACCACAACCACCAGCCTGATCACCTGTATGCTGGCAGAAGAAAATCTGGATCCAACTTATGTGATCGGCGGTTTGCTAAACCGTACCGGTGTGAATGCCGCTTTGGGTGCAAGTCGTTATATCGTGGCAGAAGCCGATGAATCAGATGCCTCATTCCTTTATCTAGAACCAATGGCTGCCGTGGTAACCAATATTGATGCTGACCATATGGATACTTATGGTGGCAGCTTCGATGTTTTAAAAGACACCTTTATCCAGTTCCTACAAAAACTGCCATTCTATGGTTTAGCGGTTGTGTGTGGTGACGATGCCAATATCCGTGAAATCATGCCACGTATTGGTCGTCCATTACTGACTTATGGTTTTAATGAAGATAATGACATTCGTGCCGTCGATGTCGTACAGGAAGGTATGCGCAGCCACTTTACCGTATTACGTAAAGATCGTGAGCCGCTACGCGTGACTGTGAATCAGCCGGGTCTGCACAATGTACTCAATGCCTTGGCTGCAATTGGGATTGCAACGGATGAAGGCGTATCCGATGCAGCTATTTGCCGTGCACTGGAAGGCTTCAGTGGTGTAGGTCGTCGCTTCCAGGTACAAGGTCAATTTGAACTTGAAGGCGGCGATGTGAAACTGGTCGATGACTATGGTCACCATCCAAAAGAAGTAGAAGCCACTATTAAAGCGGCTCGTGCCAGCCATCCAGATCGCCGTCTGGTGATGATGTTCCAGCCGCACCGTTTCAGCCGTACCCGTGACTGTTTTGATGACTTCGTAGAAGTGCTTTCACAAGTCGATCAGCTGCTCTTACTTGAAGTGTATCCGGCAGGGGAAAAGCCAATTGTAGGTGCAGATAGCCGCGCATTGGCACGTAGTATCCGTTTACGTGGGGAAGTTGAACCAATCCTGATTGATCCGGTTGAGGGGAACCTGAGCCAGGTGATGAAAAAGGTATTGCAAGCAAATGACTTGTTATTAACCCAAGGCGCAGGTAATGTTGGAGCAATCTCAATCGAACTTGCTCAAAATCATTTATATGTAAAGTAAAATAGTCATGTTATGACTGATTGAACAGATTCAAAAAGTTTAAGGATATAAACGTGTCAAATGCTTCAAAATTCGGAAAAGTTGCCGTATTGCTGGGTGGTAAATCTGCAGAGCGTGAGGTTTCGCTAGATAGTGGAACCGCCGTACTTGAGGCATTAATGCGTTCTGGGGTCAATGCAGAAGCGTTTGATCCACAAGAGCGTAGTGTTACCGAGCTGGTAAATTATGATCGTGCGTTTGTGGTATTGCATGGTCGTGGCGGTGAAGACGGTCAGATTCAGGGTGCGCTGGAATGGTTGAATATTCCATATACCGGTACAGGCGTACAGGGTTCTGCCATTGGTATGGATAAAGTCAAAACCAAACAGGTTTGGCAGGGTTCAGAATTACCTACTGCGCCATATCGTATCGTGACCAAAAACTCGAATGCGCAAGAAATTGTATCTGCTCTAGATTTGCCGCTGATCATTAAGCCTGTACACGAAGGTTCGAGTATTGGCATGAGTAAAGTTGAAAAAGTAGAAGACTTTGCCGATGCGATTGCCAAAGCCACTGAACATGATGCCGTGGTTATGGCAGAGAAATGGATCACAGGCCGTGAATTTACCATTGTAATTCTGAATGGTCAGGCCCTACCTGTCATTCGTCTGCAACCGCCAGAAGATGTGGCTTTCTATGACTATGAAGCTAAATATCAGCGTAATGATGTGGAATATGGCATTCCATGTGGCTTAAGCGAGTCTGAAGAGAAAGAATTGCAAGCCTTGGCTCTACGTGCCTTCCAGGCGGTGGGTGCAAGTGGCTGGGGCCGTATTGATGCAATGCAGGATGAACAGGGTAAGTTCTGGTTACTGGAAGTGAATACTGTTCCAGGTATGACCAGTCATTCTCTGGTACCAAAAGCGGCAGCAGCAATTGGCTATAGTTTTGATGCGCTCTGTGTAGCGATTCTGGAACAAACATTAAACGGTGCGGCACACTAAGTTATGGCTCAACTCCCAGCAACCATGCGCCGTAAACGTGCTGCGATTACCTCAATTCACGACAAGCCGCCGACACGCAAAGAAAAACTGACCAACCTGGGTGGTTGGGTCTTGTTGTGTGTCGCGCTGGTGGTGCTGGCTTTTGGGATTTTTGGCCTGTACAAGGTGATGACTGATGCTCAGGTAGCAGAGCTGAAAGTGGCAGGAACGCGTTCAGCAGCTGAAGAGCGCCAGGTCATGCAGTACGTTTCACCGATTGTGACTGAAAACTATTTTACTTCGGACCTGGAATCGATTCGTGACCGTGCACTGGAATTGTCCTGGGTGGATCGTGTCGTGGTATCTCGTGCCTGGCCAGACAAAATTCATGTCCGGGTAATGCCGCATCATGCCATTGCACGTTGGGGAACAGGGCGTTTACTAAGTGACAGTGGTGTGATTTTTACGGAAGTCACACCCAAGAATTATCAGGCATTACCGTTACTACATGGGCCGGCGAGCCATGCAGAAACCATGATGCGACGTTATAATGAAATCAATCAGTTATTTTTACCACAAGGTATTCGTTTAAAAGAATTATATTTAACTGAACGAATGACCTGGTTTATGCAGTTTGATTCAGGTTTGCGTGTGATTGTCGATAAAGACCAAACCATGAGCAAGTTGCAACGTTTGAGTCATCTGTCCTATAGCGAACTAAAACCGGTATGGTCGAAAATTTCAGCGATCGACCTGCGTTATCGCAATGGATTGGCGATTCAATGGAAAAATTCAATTCCGCCTAAAATTGTAAATGGTCAATTTATTGTAACCATTAATGACACGGGCGTTGAGAATAATGTAACAGTAAAGCCATAATGACCGGCTTTAAAAACTAGAGGCCTTATAAAGCCATAAATCTAACAAACACGTAATGGTAGTAGTTAATAATGAGTGAAGCTGTTCCCTCGGTTGTGGCGATTGACATTGGGACACACAAAGTTTCAGTTTTGATTGGTAAGGTACACGCGCCAGACAATATCCAAGTGATTGGGATGGCGACCGCTCGTAACCGAGGCATGAATAAAGGAAAAATTGTCAGTCTCGATAAAGTCATTACCGCCATTAAAAACGCCGTACAAGAAGCGGAAGATATGGCTGAATGTCGTGTGCATTCTGCGTGGATTTCGATCCCAAGTGCTGAATTAAAAAGCTTTTATGCCTCGGGTCGTACCACCATTGATAATAGTGAACATTCAATTACGACCAGTGAAGTGGTACGGGCACTTGAGCTGGCCAAAGCCAGTCATGTCACCTCAGATCATTATCTGGTCAGTGCGGTGCCTTTAGGCTTCGAGCTGGATGATGCACCGGAATGGGTACTCAACCCGATCCGTATGTCGGCACATAGCATGACGGGACATTATCATTTGATGATGTTACCGATCAGCACCATGCAGAATATTGACCGCGCTTTAAAAGGGGCCAATATCGGTGTGGAGAAAATGGTGGTGTCCTGTCTAGCTACTGCTGAAGCCAGCCTGCTGAAAGATGAAAAAGAATATGGCGTGTGTCTGGTAGATATCGGTGCGGGAACCACCAATATTGCTGTTTATTTAGATGGCCGTTTGGCGTTAACCCATACTATTCAGCGTGGCGGTGAACATGTGACCCGTGATATTGCAGCAGTTTTACAGACCACGACAGAAGAAGCAGAACGTCTGAAATTGCTCTATGGCTGTGTTGACCTAAAAGTGGTTAAACCAGAGCATATGATTCAGTTCCAGGGCATTGATGGACCACAAACCATTAGCCGGATTGAACTGACTGAAATTATCATGGCGCGTTATGAAGAAATCATGGGTCTGGTGCGTGATGAACTGGTGAACCATGGCGCGATGCAGGGACTGTATCATGGTGTGGTGCTGACTGGTGATGCCAGTCAGATTGAAGGTATGGTCAGCTTTGTACGCCGTACCTTGGGTGTATCTGCACATCTGGGCAATCCGCCGGTACAGGTCTATGCAGATGAACAGCACCAGGCGGCTTTACGTCGTTCCCAGTACGCAACAGTGGCTGGTTTGCTGATGTTTAGCCAGAGTGATACCCAGGAAACCCTCGTTGAGACCGAAGACGGGGACAAGTTATCAGTAACACAGCGCATTAAACGGGCATGGTCAGGTTTTAACGAAACGTTAAAAGCGATCTTTTAAGCGATTTTTATTGTGAATATTGTTGGGAAGTTGTAGTTAATCGGGCTTGTACTTGACAAGTGCTTGCTTGAGCAGCATTCTTAAAAACAATTTTTATCAAGATTAAGGCAGTATACGGGCTTAGTGACTGCCAATTATGAATTAGGAATTTTATAGGTCATGGCCTCATTTGAATTTTTCGAAGAAGATCATAGCGATAGCAATGGTCAAGCCCGTTTCACTGTATTTGGTGTAGGTGGTGCGGGTGGTAATGCTGTACAGCATATGTTGCAGTCCGATATCCAGGGCGTAAAGTTCGTCTGTGCCAATACAGACAAACAGGCACTGGATCGCATGGAAGCCGAATTTAAAATTCAGCTGGGCGAGCAAAGTACACGTGGTCTGGGTGCTGGAGCAAATCCACAGGTCGGTCAAGCGGCAGCAGAAGAAAGCCGTGAACTGATCCGCCAGCAGCTTGAAGGTACTGATATGGTTTTCGTCACTGCCGGTATGGGTGGTGGTACAGGTACCGGTGCTGCGCCAGTCGTTGCTGAAATTGCTAAAGAAATGGGTATCCTGACTGTTGGTGTGGTGACTACGCCATTCAACTTTGAAGGTAAACGCCGTCTGCAATCCGCCGAAAAGGGAATTGAAGCACTAGAACAGCACGTAGATTCTCTGATCATCATTCCAAACCAGCGTCTATTGAAAGTCTTCCGTGATATTTCAATGAAGGATGCGTATAAAAAAGCGGATGATGTACTGTTGAATGCGGTACGTAGTATCTTTGATCTGGTGGTACGTCCTGGTCACATTAACCTTGACTTCGCCGATCTGAAAACTGCAATGAGTACGCGTGGTTATGCCATGATGGGTGTAGGCTTGGGTCGTGGTGAAAACCGTGCACGTCAGGCAGCAGAGCAGGCGATTCGCAGCCCATTACTGGATAACGTCACCATTATGAATGCTAAAGGTATTCTGATTAACGTGACGGGTGGTGATGATGTAACCTTCGGTGAAATTGAAGAAATTACTGATGTTGTAAATCAGATCGTGGATCTAGACGAAGGTCAGGTCTTCTACGGTACAGTATTTGATCCTGATGCTCGTGATGAAATCAGCGTCACGGTGATTGCGACTGGTCTGACTCGCCATGCTGCAGATTCGGTTGAGCCGACTAAACGCGCGAATGTACAGGCAGCACGTCCATCAGCATCACAGGCAGTAGTTGAAGATGATGATGTACCGGCAATTCAGCGTCAGCAAAATGAAGCAGGTGCAGCAGCTAATCCTGCAGCTTCAGTTTCTAGCCCGCGTCCAACACCAATGAGCATCCAAGATTATCTTAAAAATCAACAGCGTAAGTAATATGTAACAGCATGTGTTTACGATGATTGCACAGAAAAGGTGGCTTTAGAGCCACCTTTTGTTTTTTATCAATGGCCAAATATGCTAACGTATAGCGGTTTTATTGGTGAACAGATGATAAAAAGCATGTTGAAACAACGTACCCTGCAACGTATCGTGAAAGCGAGCGGAATCGGTCTTCATAGTGGGCAGAAGGTTATGATTAACTTTGTGCCGCACCACGCCGATGGGGGCATTGTGTTTCGTCGTATTGATCTGGATCCACCCGTCGATATTCCTGCGGATGCCTTATTGATCCAGGAAGCTTTCATGTGTTCGAATCTGGTTCAGTCAAATGCCAAAGTGGGTACGATTGAGCATGTGATGAGCGCTATTGCGGGACTGGGCATTGATAACCTGATTATTGAAGTGTCAGCTTCAGAAGTTCCCATTATGGATGGCAGTGCCGGACCTTTCATTTATCTGCTCATGCAGGGCGGCTTGCAAGAACTAGAGGTACCAAAGAAATTTATTAAAATTATTAAACCTGTTGAAGCCCTGATCAATGATAAACGGGCGATTTTCAGCCCACATGATGGCTTTCAGCTAAATTTCACCATTGATTTTGATCATCCTGCCTTTAAAAAAGAACATCAATCTGCCAGCATCGATTTTTCTACAGAAACCTTTGTTTATGAAGTCAGTGAAGCGCGTACATTCGGCTTTATGAAAGACCTTGACTACTTGAAAGCCAATAATCTGGCTTTGGGTGCAAGCTTGGAAAATGCCATTGGCGTAGATGAAACCGGCGTGGTCAATGAAGAAGGTTTACGTTTCTCGGATGAGTTTGTACGTCACAAAATTCTAGACGCGGTAGGTGATTTATACCTGCTAGGCCACCAGATTATTGCCAAATTTGATGGCTACAAATCAGGGCATGCTTTGAATAATCAACTATTGCGTAACGTGAAAAGTGACCCAAGCAGCTATGAAATTGTAACATTTGATGACGTAACTCAATGTCCAATTAGTTATGTAACTGTGACATAAGTCCTTGTCTTTGTGTCTTTGTGTTATAACTTAGCTGCATCTAATGTGACACCTGTCACATAAAAACAACATTGGAATTTATTACATCTCATTGCAATGTTACTTTTTATTGCTTGCCAAACGTAGTAAAGCTTGGCTAAGCTTAGGGTCGCTTATAAAGTCAGCAGCACCGCGAAGTAATTCCTGTGTTTCTGGACTCAAGGCTCTTTCAGATTTTTCTGGAACCGGTTGAACAGGGGATGGATTCCTTAAGCAAACCTGGATTTTAGTAAGATCTTTTAATTCGTTTATTTGAGAGAGTTGTGAGATGTATTGCTTTTGAAGATAGGCCAATTGAGAAATCATGGCTTGGTTTTCACCAGTAATCGTTAACACACCATTTTGATAGCAGGCAACTTGCCATTGTTCGGGTTGAGGCAATAGCGGTTGTACGAGTTTCGTAAGCTTCTGCCATGCAGAAACTTGTGATGAGAGAAACGAAAAGTTTCCTGTTTTTATCTGTTTTCTTGTTTTTTGAAAGACGTTGACAGGTTCCGACATACATAATTCCTACATGTTTATGTCTTAATCTTATGCGCTTCTTAAAGTGGATATCAAGGAAGAGATCTTCAAGAAACTCGATTAGCAGTTTAGAGAGGTTTTTTATGCATATGCCTATGCGACGTATCCTATTGGCATTTTCTATTTCGGTTTCAGCTGCTTCAGTAGCTTTTGCAGATTTAGTGGATCTGAATCAACAAGATGCTACACCTGACCGTCTTGAGCAGTTAACACGTACTTTATCGCAGGGTTCTTATACCCATCCTGAAGATATTGATATTCCCGCACAAACTAAATTAAATGTTCAGCTACGTGAAAAACCGGTTGAACTGAATAATCAGACCATTGCTCAAAAATATGGCAATTCTTCATCCAGTAAAGTTGCATCTTCAAATAATCCTTATTCGTGGTTAGTGGCTCATCCATTACCCGACATGAAACGTGTCAGCTCAAATTTTGGCGGCCGTACCATGGGTGGTCGTGCTGAAAATCACTCAGGTCTAGATCTGGCTGCTGCAAGCGGTACACCGATCTATGCAACTGGTCCTGGTATCGTAACCAAATCGGGTTGGGGTACAGGTTATGGTCAGTATGTCGAAATTAACCATGGTAATGGATACCTTACTCGTTATGCCCATGCTTCACGCTTGATTGCACGTGTGGGAGATCAGGTGCAAGCCGGTGATCATATTGCGAATGTAGGTTGTACAGGTCGTTGTACTGGTCCTCATCTACACTATGAAGTAGTAAAAGACGGTCAACGTAAAAATCCTTCAACTTATTTAGCAATGTTGCCTTAAGCGTAGCTTTGCTCAAAATAACTGAAATACTTTAATACGTCTGATACTTGATACTCATAAAAAATCAATCAAACCGCTTTTAAGGCAATTAGACTGAACATTTCTTCCAGGGAGTAGAGAAGGAGTTCGATCTAATTGCTTTTAGATATTATATTATCACCGAGAATTATAACTGTCGTATAAAAAATCGCCATTATTGACTTCTTTTTGTTACTTTGTGTAATAAAGTGTCAATGTATATTTAGATAATAAATAGTACTCCAGAACCGCATTCAGCCAAGGCCATACCTGTATAAGCCGTAAATATGATACATATAAGTGATCAATTTGGCTTTCAGGAACTGTAGATTATGGCGTTTTATGGAGATACCGACGCTCAAGAAACCCAAGAATGGCAAGACGCTTTTGACTCCGTTTTGCAACACATGGGAACCGAGCGCGCCGCCTTTTTACTTGAAAAACTTTATCAACGCGCAATTGCCAAACATGTTCCTATTCAGCGTTTAAATACTCCCTACTTAAACACTATTTCTGTAGAAGAACAACCTGCGATGCCGGGCGACCAGGACATGGAGCGCCGTATTCGCGCACTGATTCGCTGGAATGCTTTGGCAATGGTGCTTCGCGCAAATAAAACCGGTGATGACCTGGGTGGTCACTTGGCCAGCTTTGCTTCATCTGCCACTTTATACGATGTGGGTTTTAACCATTTCTTCCGTGCCAATAACGACAGCTTCGGTGGCGACTTGATTTACTATCAAGGTCACTGTGCACCGGGGATTTATGCCCGCTCATTTTTAGAAGGCCGCTTAACTGAAGAGCATCTGAATAATTTCCGTCGTGAAGTCGGCGGCAAAGGCCTGCCTTCTTATCCTCATCCTTACTTGATGCCAGACTACTGGCAGTTCCCGACGGTATCGATGGGTCTGGGTCCAATCATGTCGATCTATCAGGCGCATATTCAGAAGTATCTGATGAACCGTGGCCTGATTAAGGAAGAAGACCGTAAAGTCTGGGCTTATCTGGGCGATGGCGAAATGGATGAGCCGGAAAGCCTGGGTGCGATTTCACTGGCGGGTCGTGAGAAGCTGGATAACCTGATCTGGGTGGTGAACTGTAACTTGCAGCGTTTAGATGGTCCGGTACGTGGTAATGGCAAGATCATTCAGGAACTTGAGTCATTATTCCGTGGTGCTGGCTGGCGCGTGATTAAAGTTGTCTGGGGTCGTCATTGGGATCCGCTACTGGATAAAGACAAATCTGGTGCACTCAAAGCGATTATGGAAGAAGCAGTAGATGGTGATTACCAGCGCTATCAGGTGAAAGGTGGTGCTTATGCACGCGCACATTTCTTTGGTAAATATCCAGAAGCAGAAGCTTTGGTTAAAGACCTGAGCGATGAAGATATCGATAATCTGAACCGTGGTGGTCATGACCCGTATAAAGTCTTTGCTGCCTATGCAGAAGCGACTAAGGCCAAAGGTCAGCCAACGGTCATTCTGGCGAAAACAGTAAAAGGTTATGGTCTGTCTGATGAAATTGAAGCGGTGAACAAGACCCACCAAATCAAGAAAATGCAGCTGGAATCATTGAAATACGTACGTAACCGTTTCAACTTGCCATTTACTGATGAACAACTGGAAGAAATTCCATTCTACCGCCCAAGTGAAAACTCGCCTGAAATTAAATATATGAAGGCACGCCGTGAGGCACTGGGTGGTTATCTGCCAGCACGTCGCAAAGAAAGTGAATCTTTACCGATTCCTGAGCTTTCTGTTTTTGATGCTGTGCTCAAAGGTTCAAATGGTAAAGAACAGTCCACCACCATGGTCATGGTCCGTCTCATCTCTGCCTTATTAAAAGAGAAAGCGATCAAGGACCGTGTGGTACCGATCGTGCCAGATGAAGCGCGTACCTTTGGTCTGGAAGGGATGTTCCGTCAATTGGGGATCTATGCAGCGCATGGTCAACAATATACCCCTGAAGATCAGGAACAGTTGATGCATTACCGTGAAGCCAAAGACGGTCACATGCTGCAAGAAGGGATTAATGAAGCCGGTGCGATGAGTGCATGGGCGGCATTGGCGACCAGTTATTCAACTAATAACCTGCCAATGATCCCGATGTACATGTACTACTCAATGTTTGGCTTCCAGCGTATCGGCGATATTGCCTGGGCAGCAGGTGATGCACAGGCGCAAGGGTTCTTGCTGGGTGCAACCGCTGGCCGTACGACCTTAAATGGTGAGGGCTTGCAGCATCAGGATGGTCATTCGCATATTCTGGCCAACACCATTCCAAACTGTGTCTCTTATGACCCGTGCTTTGGCTATGAGCTTGCCGTGATTGTGCATGATGGTCTGCAACGTATGTATGTGAATCAGGAACGTGTGTTCTATTACCTGACCCTGATGAACGAAAATTACGAACATCCGTCAATGCCGCAAGGTGCAGAAGAAGGCATTAAGCGTGGTATGTATCTGTTGGAAGAAGACGAGAAAGCGACAGTTCAGCTGATGGGTTCAGGTGTGATTCTGCGTGAAGTGATCAAGGCCGCAAAAATCCTGCGTGAGGAATATCAGATTCATGCCAATGTCTGGAGCGTGACCAGCTTTAACGAACTCGCTCGCGATGGTATGGCATGTGAAGAATATAACCGCCTGCATCCACTGGCTGAAGAAGCGAAAGAGCCATGGGTGTCTCAGCAGTTACGTGACAAGGACGGTATTGTGGTATCGGCTACCGATCACATGCGTGCCTATAGCGAACAGATCCGTGCCTATCTTCCAGATAGCCGTCCATTCGTAGCCTTGGGTACCGATGGTTATGGCCGTTCAGATACCCGTGGCAACCTGCGTAGCTACTTTGGTGTCGATGCTGCACATATTGTCGTAGCAACCTTGAAGAAGCTGGCAGATGAAGGTGAAGTCGATGCACGTTTAGTGAAAGATGCGATCTCTAGCTTTGAGTTAGATACTGATCGTCCGGTGGCTTGGGCGCCACAGGCGACCCCGGAACTGCATGCTGTTGCTGACTACAAAGAGGAGAACTAATCATGCAAATTACGACTCCAGATATTGGTGTAGACAAGGCAACTGTGGCAGAAATCCTGGTGAAGGTGGGTGACACCATCGCTGTAGATGAAAGTATTGTGCTGCTGGAATCGGATAAAGCCTCTGTTGAAGTGCCAAGCACTTCAGCAGGTGTGGTCAAAAACATCCTGATCAATCAGGGTGATGAAGTATCTGAAGGTACTGTCCTGATTGAACTGCAGGCTGAAGATGATGTCGGTACGGTAGAAAGTCAGGAAGCTGATGCTGCTGACAAAACTTCGGAAAATACCCCAACTGAATTGCCTGATGAGGAAATCCTGCAGGAAGTGGCGACACATCAGCCTAAAGCCTCTAGCCAAAGTGAACAGTCCTCTCAATCGGCTTCTACATCTACTGTAGAAGTGAAATTGCCGGATATTGGCGTAGAAAAAGCCCTGGTGGGTGAAATTCTGGTTCAGGTTGGCGATGAAGTTGAAGTTGATCAAAGCCTGGTCGTGGTTGAATCGGATAAAGCGACAGTTGAAGTACCAAGTACGGTTGCAGGTACTGTGGAAGCGATTCATATTCAGGAAGGTGATTCAGTCAAAGAGGGGGTGCTGATTCTGACAGTGAAAACTGCAGATTCAGCACCAGCTGCTGAGCAAGCAGCGCCTCAAGCAGAAGAAAAGCCAAAAGCTCAAGCAACACCTGAAGCCAAAACTGAAACAGCACCACAACAGGCGGCATCCCCTGCAGGCGATATTGAAGTAAAAGTACCTGACTTGGGTGTAGACAAGGCTGCTGTAGCAGAAATTCTGGTACAGGTCGGTGATACGGTGGAGAAAGACCAGAGTATCATCGTGGTCGAGTCAGATAAAGCGACAGTAGAAGTGCCAAGCACGACTGCCGGCGTGATTAAGGCGATTCATGTTGAGATGGGCCAGAGTGTTTCTGAAGGTGTGGCACTGATTACGATTGAAGCTGAAGGACAAGCATCACCTGCTGCAGCTCCAGTGGAAAAATCAGAAGCACCTGCAGTCAAAGCTACGCCTGCACCCGCCGCAGCTCCAAAAGCTGAACCTGCTGCGACACCTGAAACGCATAGTGCAGACAAGCTCACCAAAGAGCAGAACGCTGCCAATGCCAAAGTTTATGCTGGTCCTGCTGTGCGTAAACTGGCTCGTGAACTGGGTGTGGTATTGGCAGAAGTGAAAGCTTCTGGTCCGCATGAACGTCTAATGAAAGAAGACCTGTTTGCGTATGTGAAAGATCGTCTGACTGCACCGCAAACAACAACCGCACCTGCGGCAGCTACAGCTCCTGCTGGCTTACCAAAACTGCCTGATTTCAGTGCTTTTGGTGGGGTAGAAGAGAAAGCCTTGACGCGTCTGCAACAGGTTTCGATTCCGCAGTTATCGTTAAATAACTACATCCCACAAGTGACCCAGTTTGATGCAGCCGATATCACTGAGCTGGAAGCTTGGCGTAATGAGCTGAAAGGCAACTTCAAAAAAGAAGGTATTGGCCTGACCATCATGGCTTTCATTATCAAGGCTGTAGCTTATCTGCTCAAAGAAGAGCGTGAGTTTGCCGGTCACCTGTCTGATGACGGTAAATCGGTATTGCTACGGAATGAGATCCATATGGGCATTGCGGTTGCGACGCCAGATGGTCTGACTGTTCCTGTATTACGTAACCCGGACCAGAAGTCGATCAAGAAGATCGCTATTGAGCTCGGTGAGTTAAGCCAGAAAGCGCGTGACAAGAAATTATCACCTAAAGATCTGCAAGGTGCGAACTTCACCATCACCAGCTTGGGCTCAATTGGCGGTACAGCATTTACGCCGTTGGTGAACTGGCCGCAAGTGGCGATCTTGGGTATTTCTCCTGCGACCATGCAACCGGTATGGAATGGGGAGGGCTTTGATCCACGTTTGATGCTGCCACTGTCACTGTCTTATGACCATCGCGTAATTAATGGTGTCGATGCTGCACGCTTTACCAATAAGCTGACCAAGCTGTTAAAGGATATTCGTACACTCTTGATCTGATTCATGAATGTATGAAAATAAAAACCCTGCTCCGGCAGGGTTTTTTTATATGACAATTTGTAAATATAAACACGGTTGGCTATAATGGGCGCACTTCATTGGGGAGTAGCCGCCTTTTGCGCAAAGCAGAAGGGTGATGGTCAACATATTTGCTCAACAGGGCATGGTCATCATAGCAAAGAACCAAATAAGCTTCTCGAAGCTTTCTTTTGTTGGCAAGACCTTTGATTTACCATTCTGCAGATTTTGGCTGGCGGGAAGGGTGAATCATCGGTAGAAAATGCCAGCCAGAGAAAGACCGCATGTACGAATTCCTGCTTTCCACGGCCATCGTTGCACTTGCCGAAATGGGTGATAAAACCCAGTTACTGGCTTTGCTTCTTGCAGCACGTTTCCGCAAACCGACACCGATTTTAATTGCAATTTTACTGGCAACCCTGATTAACCATGGTCTTTCAGCAGCCCTGGGGCAATGGGTCACTACCGTTATTGGGCCAGAAATTTTGCTGTGGATCGTGTCAGTCGGTTTTATTGGGATGGCAATCTGGATGCTGATTCCGGATGAATTAGGGGATGAAAACGACAGTATCAATAAATGGCAAAAGTACGGCGTGTTTGGTGCGACTTTTGTGCTGTTCTTCCTGGCTGAAATTGGTGATAAAACCCAGATTGCGACAGTGGCACTGGCAGCACGTTTTGACAGTGTGCTTTGGGTGATGATGGGTACTACCGTCGGAATGATGATTGCCAACGCACCTGCGGTATTTATCGGTGATAAACTGGCGAATAAACTTCCAATCGGCCTGATTCATAAAATTGGCGCCAGTATTTTCTTGATCATCGGTGTCGGCACCTTGGCACAACATTATTTATTTTAAAAATAAAAATCAATTTCGTATAAATCCTGAGCTAAAAACTCGGGATTTTTTATTGTGAAATTGTGCTCAATTTACTGATAAATAAAGTGATATATCCAGTTTTATTGATTGTAAGTTCATTTAATTCCCTATATGTTATATGCCTATAGAAAAACCATCCTAAACGAAAAAAAATGGGGATTACTGATGGCCTTCGAGCGCACCACATCGCAAGTCTTGTTTGATAATGGGACACATAAATGTATTAGTTTTACCAGTCTCGTTAAAGGTGAAGGTGTCCAGGCAAACCAATTTCTGATTTTAGACAATGAGCGTGCTGCAGTACTTGATCCGGGCGGTGATTTAACTTATGTACCGTTGACCATGGAACTGAACCGCTATACCCGGTTAAGCAATCTGGATTATGTGATGGCATCGCATCAGGATCCGGACATTATTACCTCCATGCCGCGCTGGCTGGTCTATACCGAAGCCAAAGTCGTAGCTTCCAAGCTCTGGGCGCGTTTCTTACCGCATCTGAATTCAGCCTTTATGAGTGACCGTATGAAAGGTAACTGGCTGGATCGTCTGGTTGAATTGCCGGATCATGGTCAGATCATTCCACTCGGTCAATCCAGCATTATTGCTATTCCAGCGCACTTTTTACATTCAGTCGGTAATTTCCAGTTTTATGACCCGATTGCCAAGATCCTGTTTTCTGGTGATATGGGGGCGTCAATGGTCGAGGATGCTTCAAAGCCACTGGAAAATTTTGCAGCGCACATTCCGAAAATGAAAGGATTTCACCAGCGCTATATGTGCAATAACAAGGTGATTCGTTTATGGGTACAGATGGTACGTACCATGGATGTAGACATGATTGTGCCACAACATGGAACACCATTTGTGGGTAAAGAACAGATTAACCAGTTTCTGGACTGGATTGAAACACTGGAATGTGGCACTGATTTAATGGATGAAACTGTTTTTACTTGTCCTGAATAGTTCAAGAAAATTTTAAATTTTTTCTTGAGTAGAAAAACAACATTTTTTATATTTTCCGCCGGCAAAAAAACTGTTTTTGATGACGAGAATTTATAAGAAATGTTGTCTCAAGTTCCTACACAAGATGCATGTTTAAGTTGTGGCGCATGTTGCGCCTATTTCAGGGTTTCATTTTATTGGGCAGAGGGGATTCCCATGCCTGAGCACTATACTGAGCCTGTCACCTCGGTCTATTCATGCATGGCGGGAACCAATCAGAAAAATCCGCGCTGTGTTGCGCTAGAAGGCAAGATTGGCGAGCAGGTGAGTTGCGGCATGTACGAGCTACGTAGCTCATCCTGTAAAGAAGTGCAGATCGCTGATGCCCAGTGCAATAAAGCACGGATGGCACACAATATGATTCCATTCATCCAGATTGAGCCGGATGAAGCCGAAAATGATGATAATTTCGAACGGGTGAGCTAAATTCAAACTCAAGATTTAAAAAGCAGGGTATGGACTCTGCTTTTTTTATGGGAGAAAAAATTAGTAAGGGATTTTGTAAACCGAATAAATATGATGACTGCTCTGGCATATTTAAATTGTTGATTGAATAGTTAAATTTACAGGTTTAGATATTCGGATTAAATCTAAGTCCAGATTTAGACAAAATAAATTTTGCAATTGCAATGAAATTTAGAGCTAAATTTGTTTATAATAGCGCACGGAAATTACCAGTGAGACTGTTATGTTGACCATCGTTCAAGACGCGTTAACCTTCGATGATGTCCTATTACTCCCTGCCTACTCTACTGTTCTCCCAAAAGATGTCTCTCTAAAGACACGCCTGACTCGCGGCATTAACCTGAATATCCCACTTGTTTCAGCAGCTATGGATACTGTGACTGAGTCACGTATGGCAATTGCGATGGCACAAAATGGCGGTATCGGTATTCTGCACAAGAACATGGATATTGCTGCCCAGGCCGCAGAAGTACGCCGTGTGAAAAAATTTGAAGCCGGTATGGTGAAAGATCCGATCACAGTTACCCCAGAAACTACAGTACGTGAACTGATCGCTGTAACTCAAGCGAATAACATCAGTGGCGTACCCGTGGTTAAAGACGGTAAAGTGGTTGGTATCGTGACAGGTCGTGATACACGTTTTGAAACCAATCTGGAACAGCCGGTTAGCAATATCATGACTGGCCAAGACCGTCTGGTGACTGTGCGTGAAGGCGAATCGAAAGAAAACATTCAGGCCTTATTGCAAAAAAACCGTATTGAAAAAGTGATCGTTGTTGGCGAAAACAATGAATTAAAAGGCTTGATCACGGTAACTGATTTCCGTAAAGCGGAACTTTATCCAAATAGCTGTAAAGATGATCTAGGTCGTCTACGTGTAGGTGCAGCAGTTGGTACTGGCGCTGAAACACCAAGCCGTGTAGAAGCACTGGTTGATGCTGGTGTAGATGTGATCGTTGTGGACACTGCACATGGTCACTCTGCGGGTGTGATCGAGCGTGTACGCTGGGTCAAACAGAACTACCCACAAGTTCAAGTGATTGGCGGTAATATCGCCACTGGTGATGCTGCGCTTGCCTTGCTTGATGCGGGTGCGGACGCCGTAAAAGTGGGGATTGGTCCTGGCTCAATCTGTACAACTCGTATTGTGGCTGGTATTGGTATGCCACAAATTTCTGCAATTGATTCTGTTGCACGTGCATTGAAAGAACAGATTCCATTGATTGCTGATGGTGGTATCCGTTTCTCTGGAGATATGGCAAAAGCGATTGGCGCTGGTGCAAGTACCATCATGGTGGGTTCACTGATGGCCGGTACTGAAGAAGCACCGGGCGAAGTTGAATTCTTCCAGGGCCGTTACTACAAGGCTTACCGTGGTATGGGTTCTTTGGGTGCGATGGCCGGTGCAACTGGTTCTGCTGACCGTTACTTCCAGGATTCTAAAGCCGGTGCTGAAAAACTGGTTCCTGAAGGTATTGAAGGTCGCGTACCGTACAAAGGCCCAATGGGCAATATCGTGCATCAGATGATGGGCGGTCTGCGTTCTTCTATGGGCTATACCGGTTCTGCAACGATTGATGATCTTCGTCAAAATGCCAAGTTTGTGAAAATCACATCTGCCGGTATGTCTGAGTCTCACGTGCATGATGTAACCATCACCAAAGAAGCGCCAAACTACCGTATGGGCTAACTTTCGCTGATTGTTTACTCTAAAAAAGCCGTCATCCTCATGACGGCTTTTTTGTTTTGGTGTACAGTGTTGCACAATGAAAAAGGATGATGTAAATCACCCGCTAAGAAGTGAGACAAAGCATGAGTTATTTTGGTACCGATGGTATTCGTGGAAAATTTGGTGAGTTACCGATTACACCTGAATTTGCCCTGAAATTAGGTTTTGCGGCAGGAAAAGTATTAAAACGAAATAGCAAAAAAAACAAACCATTGGTGGTACTGGGGAAAGATACCCGTTTATCTGGTTATATTCTGGAATCTGCGCTACAGGCAGGACTCAATACGGCAGGTGTCTATGTGCATCTGCTTGGACCTTTGCCAACGCCAGCCATTGCCCATTTAACCCGCGCTTTACATGCCAGTTTAGGTATTGTCATTTCTGCATCACACAATCCGTATTTCGATAACGGGATTAAGTTTTTCTCGAGTGAAGGTAAAAAACTGCCTGATGCTTTGCAGGATGAGATCAACCAGGAACTGGAAAAAGAACTGGTGATCGAAGATAACGCGAACTTGGGTAAAAGTTTCCGCGTGAAAGATGCCAATGGCCGTTATATCGAATTCTGTAAATCAACCTTCCCATACCATTTAGACCTGAATGATTTAACCATTGTTGTTGATTGTGCCAATGGTGCAGCTTATAGCGTAGGGCCTGCGGTTTTTCGTGAGTTGGGTGCTAATGTTATTTCCATTTACGATGAGCCAAATGGTCTGAATATCAATGAGAACTGCGGTTCAACTCATCCAGAAAATCTGCAAAAAGCAGTGGTTGAACATGGTGCTGATTTAGGTATAGCCTTTGATGGTGATGCTGACCGCGTGATTATGGTCGATAAAAACGGTGAACAAATTACCGGCGATCATATTTTGTATATCCTCGCGACTCAGGCAAAAAACAAGCCAGCTGGGATTGTTGGTACCTTGATGAGCAACATGGCGCTGGAACTGGCCCTCGAGAAAGCTGGGGTAGAGCTGCTACGTGCCAAAGTCGGTGACCGTTATGTACTGCAAGGTCTGGAAGAAAAAGGCTGGTCGATTGGTGGTGAGCCATCAGGCCATATCCTGACTTTGGACAAGAGCACCACAGGCGATGCGATTATTGCTGCGCTGCAAGTCTTAACCGTGATGGTCGAGCAGAAGAAAGCACTGCACGAGTTAGTGGCTGATTTTAAATTATTGCCGAATGTCTTGGTGAATGTACGTCTGAATACCATGTTTGACCCGTACTCAGTGCCTGCTTTGACTGCAGAATTTAGCAAAGCTGAAGAACAGCTCAAAGGCCGTGGCCGTTTACTGATCCGTAAGTCAGGGACTGAACCGGTGATCCGTGTCATGGTGGAAGGCGAGGATCTTGCAGAGGTGACCACCCTGGCAAATTCATTGGCTGATGCGGTACGTGCCAACGCCGCTTAAATGGGGGAAGAGTGAATGAGCGATCTGATTAAGGATCTAAGTGAACTGCGTCTGAGCTACCAAAAAGGCGAGCTACATGAAGATCAGGTCAATCCCAATCCGCATATGCAGTTTTTGCAGTGGTTTAACCATGCCCTTGCTGCACAGCTGCATGAACCTTATGCCATGTCATTGGCAACTGCAAATGCACAAGGTCGTCCGCATGTGCGTACAGTGTTGCTGCGTGGTGCCACTGAAGCGGGTTATGATTTCTATACCAATTATGACAGTCAAAAAGGTCTGGATCTGGCCGAAAACCCGTATGCAGAATTGCTGTTTTACTGGCAGGAACAGGAACGTCAGATCCGGATTAGCGGTAAGGTAGTTAAAATTTCGGAAGAAGAATCGACTGATTATTATCATAAACGTCCACGTGAAAGTCAGATCGCTGCTCATATCAGTACTCCGCAAAGTGGTGTGGTTGCGAGTCGTGAAGAACTACAGCAACGTTTCTGGAATCTGCATCAGCAGGTTGCCAATCAGGAAGAGCTGGATAAACCGGTATTCTGGGGCGGCTATCGTTTGCAGCCGGACTATTATGAATTCTGGCAGGGGCGCCCCAACCGTTTACATGACCGCCTGAGTTATGAAAAAATCGATGGGGCGTGGAAACTACAACGATTGATGCCATAACAATGCCTAAACTTGAAATCAAGCAAAGACCTTTACTGACACGCCCTGAATCTTTTCAGGGCGTGCCTTCATTTGTAGCTAACATTCTGGCACGCCGTGGCGTGGAATCTGAACAGGAGCTGGAGCTGAAACTCAAGCATCTGCTGGCTCCGACCATGAAAGGCTTAACGGAAGCGGTCCAGCTGATTGATCAGGCTATAGATGCCGGCCAGAAAATCGTAATTGTCGGTGACTATGATGCTGATGGGGCGACCAGTACCACACTGATGGTACTTGCTCTGCGTGATATGGGTGCTCATGTCGACTATCTGGTTCCTGACCGGTTTAAGTATGGTTATGGCCTGACACCTGCGATTGCGGATCTGGCTTTTGCCAATTTTACGCCGGATCTTTTAATCACAGTGGATAACGGGATTTCCAGTCATGAAGGTGTGAAGCAGGCGCAGGATCATGGCATGCAGGTGATTATTACCGATCACCACTTAACTACCAAGCCTACCCCTGCAGCAGAGGCTGTGGTCAATCCCAATCAGCTGTGTTGTGATTTTCCAAGTAAGGCCTTGGCGGGAGTGGGGGTAGCTTTTTATGTCTTGGCGAATCTATCGACTCATCGTAAAAAGCTCGGTAAATCTTCAACGGTTATTACCAATTATCTGGATCTAGTCGCTTTAGGCACTTATGCAGATGTCGCAAGTCTGGATTATAACAACCGTATTCTGGTGGATGCCGGCTTAAAACGGATTCAGCAGCATCTTTGCCGACCTGGCATCAGTGCCTTGCTGGAAATTGCTGGTCGTGATGCTGCCACGCTCAAAGCGCAGGATCTGGGTTTTGTGCTTGGTCCACGTATTAATGCGGCAGGTCGTATGGAAACCATGGATATCGGGATTGAGTGTCTGCTCGCTCCGGATCTGGCAACCGCTTATCCACTCGCAGAACAGCTGAATCAGCTCAATGTCGAACGCCGTCAGGTAGAAGGCAAAATCAAACAGGAAGCTCTGACTGAACTGGAAAAAATCCAGCTGGATGAGAATACTTTGCCAGCCGCACTGATCATGTTTGAACAGCACTGGCATCAGGGCGTGATCGGGATTGTAGCGGGGCGCTTAAAAGAACAGTTTCATCGTCCAAGTATTGTTTTCGCAGCAGATGAAGATGGGATTCATATCAAAGGTTCGGCACGTTCCATCGAAGGGATTCATATCCGGGATAGCATTGAACGGATAGCAGAGCAGTATCCGCATCTGGTCAGCCATTTTGGTGGGCACGCGGCCGCAGCGGGATTAACCATTAAAAAGCAGCACTTTGCTGAATTTAAACAGGTCTTTGAACAGCTGATTGCAGAGATGGATGAAAGCCTATTTACAGCTACGCTGTGGACTGATGGGGAACTACCGGCATCAGCTTTCCAAATTGAAACGGTCGATTTACTGCAAAACTTAAGTCCATGGGGACAAAAGTTTCCTCAACCGATTTTTGAAGGCATCTTTAAGATTCTGGATTACCGCTGGCTCAAGGATGTACATCTGAAATTACGTGTTGCCTTAGAGAATGGACAGGTTGTGGATGCGATTGCTTTTAGTGCCATCGATAAATACAAGTTTGATCCGATGAAACAGCATGTACGTCTGGTCTATGAACTGGATAAAAATGTCTTTAATGGCAATGTTAGCCTGCAAATGCGAATTGCTCATCTGGAACAATAAATTATTCAAATAAAAAACCGCTCAATTGAGCGGTTTTTTTTTGGACTTTTAATCTTGGGGATTAGAAGCGGTATGCACCACGTACGCCAAAGATATTACCTTCGTCAGCAAAATCAATTGAACCTTCTAGACTAACTTGCTGATTGAAGAATTTCTTCGCGCGAATAGTGAAGACATCACTATTATCAATATCGGAATCAGAATAGCCCAGACCAACACTGAAGGTTTTGTCTAAATATAAATCTGCACCAAGGCTATAAGCATCCAGATCACCGAAGCTTGCACCACCTTCAAAGTTCATGTCGTATTGACCGACTTGAGTGACATATTTGGCACGTAAGGTTGGATCAACATCATCGCCTGCGTCATTGTCATAACCAGCTAAGCCAACAGCCACTAATAGACCAGGAACCGGTAAATAACCTAATTCTGCTGAGTATATAGTTGTGTCATCATCACCAATTGGTGTATCAGTAGATGATTGACCAATATTACCACTTACATAAAAATCTGAATTTGGAACAAAATATTCAACACCTACATTAAATGTAGTCACATCAAATAAATCGTAATCAATATAAGAAACCGCTGCATTGATATTGCTTGCACGATTTAAAAATGCTGCTTCATTAAGAGGCGAGTTCTTAACTTGGACTGGATTGAAGTAGTAAGTGCCATCAATTGCGAAACCAGTAGAAGTATCCCCATTGTCTGGATCAACCAGAGCAATTGTACCGCCCACTTCAGCTTGATAAGCGTGAGCAGTTCCTAGGCTAGCAATAAGTGCTGTAGCAAGAGTAAGTTTCTTAAGCATTTAGAGTTCTCTCTTTGTTATAAAATATGGCTGTTTTATTAACAGTTGTAACAGATTGTACAGATAATAATCGCCCCGTCAATGTGCAAAAACTACCTAAATGCTTGTTTAAAGTGCAATAAAAAACCCATCCGAAGATGGGTTTTTTATAATGAAATTTCTTAGTTTGGATTAGAAACGGTATTTCGCAGCTAGACCAAATTTGTTGTAGTCTTGGTTACCAATTTCACCAAAACCTACACGACCTTCCAAGCTCACTTGTTCATTAAAGAATTTACGTGCACTTACACCAAATTCATTTGAGTCATATGGGCCATTGTCTTTGCTTTGATAATCAGCACCAACACTTAAAGTTTTGTCGATGAAGTAGTCAGCTTTTAAGTTGTACTCATCCAGGTCGCCAAAGGCAGCGCCAGCTTCAAGGTTAATATCTTTACCATTGCTTAAGGTAGTCACATATTTAGCACGTAAAGTTGGATCTACACCGTCATCATAGTCATTGTCATAACCTTTCACACCTGCTGCAATTAACAGACCTGGTGCAGGTAAATAACCGACTTCAGCACTATAAACGGTTTCGTCAAAATCAGGTGCATAGTCGTATTTAGAATCATCACGACCTACGCTACCACTCAAATAAAAATCTGAGTTTGGTACGAAGTATTCAGCACCTACACCATAACGGTGACGTTCTGAAGAGTCGTAATCATCATATTGATATTGAGCTTTCACATTACTTGCACGATCAAGGAAAGCTGCTTCGGCTAATGGTGCATTACGTGTTTCAACTGGATTAAAGTAGTATGTGCCATCAACACCAAAAGAGCCGCTTGAGCTACCATTATCCGGGTCTGTTAGGCCTGCAGATGCACCCACTTCTACTTGATAAGCATGAGCTGCTGTACCTGTAAGAGCTACGGCTGAAAGTAATGCTGAAGCGATTGCTAGTTTTTTCATGCGGATACTCCCCTCTGAAAAATATGGCTAAAATTAATACACTTTTTGTTACAACTTTAAGTCTAGACCAATTCTAATAATCGTCAATCAAAGGAAAGTTACTACATTGTGAGTAAGGTAATATTATGTAATTTTCATTTAATAACTAATTGAATTCAAAAACTAAAAATGAAATGTTTTGTTTTATTAAAAGTGTGTAGATATTGTGGAATGTATTGAAAATGCTATTTTTTATCTTATTTTGTAGGGGTTTTAGGGTTTTAAAATGAATAAAAAACTGAGTATAAAAATACAGCGAAATATATTTAAGAATAGAATGAGAAAGTATTAAAAATAATATTTAGCTATTTTATCGGGCTGACAAATTTTGTAATTAAAAAATGTGCTAGTGACATTTTCTTGCTTAGCTTTAAAGATGGATTTATCGCTATAAATTGGCGAAATAGACTGTGATATAATATTGACCTAAGAATTTATACCTAATTTTGATTGAGAGTAATTCACGTGGAAATTAATCCGTATCTAAACCAATTAAAAGACTTAAACGAACGTGGTCAAACACTACGGGGGTATCTTTGACTACGATCTGAAAAAAGAGCGTTTAGAAGAAGTCCTGCGTGAATTAGAAGACCCGGCGATCTGGAATGACCAGAGTCGTGCTCAGGCCATGGCCAAAGAAAAAGGCGAGCTTGAGAATGTACTCAATGTACTGGACGGCTTAACCACCCAGCTTGAAGATGCCCAGGCAATGCTTGACCTTGCGGTTGAAGCAGATGAAGAGGCCATGCTGGAAGATGTACAGACTGAGCTGAATACGGCTGAAGAAGAACTGGCGAAGCTTGAATTCCGCCGTATGTTCAGCAACCCGATGGATCCAAACCCTTGCTATGTGGAGATTCAGGCAGGTTCCGGCGGTACTGAAGCACAGGACTGGGCGTCTATGCTGCTACGTATGTACATGCGCTGGATCGAACGTCATGGTTTTAAAGCTGAACTGATGGAAGAATCTGACGGTGATGTTGCCGGGATTAAATCTGCGACGATTCGTGTCGAAGGTGAGTATGCCTATGGCTGGTTACGTACCGAATCTGGTGTACACCGTTTAGTGCGTAAATCACCATTTGACTCGGGCAACCGTCGTCATACGTCATTTTCTGCCGTGTTTGTCTCACCTGAAGTAGATGACAATATCGAAATTGAAATCAATCCTTCAGATGTCCGTACCGATACTTATCGTGCATCAGGCGCGGGTGGTCAGCACATTAACAAAACTGACTCTGCCGTGCGTTTAACCCACATTCCAACTGGTATCGTGGTGGCGTGTCAGAACCAGCGTTCACAACATGCCAACCGTGACCATGCTTGGAAGCAGCTGCGTGCCAAGCTGTATGAGCTGGAAATGAATAAACGTAATGAAGCTGCACAGGCATTGGAAGATTCTAAGTCCGATATTGGCTGGGGTAGCCAGATCCGTTCTTATGTTCTCGATGATTCACGTATCAAGGATTTGCGTACAGGGGTAGAAAACTCTAATACTGGCGCAGTTCTGGACGGTGATCTGGACAAATTTATCGAAGCAAGCCTGAAACAGGGCCTGTAAGAAATCGTTTAAAAGCTGGCGTAACAAAGCTTTAACAGACTGTGACTCTTATATCTAAATTATTCGATATATAAATCGAAAAAATACGATATAATGATCACAGACGCTGAATGAAGTTTCGTTGCGCCACTGATTGTGATGTGCCTATGGACCTTGATCTAATTTTTAAAGCCTTAGCCAATCCGACCCGTCGACAAATTCTGGAGTGGTTAAAATCTCCGGAGCAATATCTGTCTGCGGAAGAGTGTGGTGGCTTTCAACGTGGGGTCTGTGCAGGTCAAATTGAACGTTTGGGCCAGGTTTCCCAGTCCACCATGTCCAATCACCTGTCGGTATTACAGCAGGCTGGCCTGATCACTGCGACCAAGCATGGACAGTGGTCATATTTCTCCCGCAATGAAACTTTGATTCAGCAATTTATCGAACACCTACAACAACACCTTTAACAGGTGGGAGTAACGATGGCTGAATTAAATTCTCCTTTAACGCTCGGTGCGTTAGAGCTTAAAAACCGTGTCATCATGGCGCCGCTGACCCGTAGCCGCGCAACTGCTGATCGCGTTCCAACCCCCATGATGGTTGAATACTATGCGCAACGTGCAAGTGCTGGCCTGATCATTTCTGAAGCGACAGTGATTTCTGAAGAAGCCAACGGTTATTTAAATACTCCAGGACTGTTTACCGATGCTCAGGTCGAAGGCTGGAAAAAGGTCACTCAAGCGGTTCATGAGAAGGGCGGTTTAATCGTTGCCCAGCTTTGGCATGTTGGTCGTGTATCACATCCGGATCTGTTAAATGGTGAAACACCAGTGTCTGCAAGTGCAGTACAACAGGCGGGTCATGTCAGCTTATTACGTCCAAAGCGTCCATACGTTACGCCACGCCCCTTGGAAGTTTCTGAAATTCACGCGATTACCGAGCAATACAAGCAAGCCGCGATTCGTGCCAAAGAAGCCGGTTTTGACGGTGTTGAATTACATGCTGCCAATGGTTATCTGATTGACCAGTTCCTGCAAAGCAAAACCAATCAGCGTGAGGATGAATACGGCGGTTCAGTCGAAAACCGTACACGTTTCCTGCTAGAGGCAACTGATGCACTGATTGAAGTATGGGGTGCGGATCGAGTAGGGGTACATTTTGCGCCGCGTGGTGATGACCATGACATGGGCGACAATGATCCACGTGAAACATTTGGCTATGCCATGGAGCAACTGGGCAAGCGCAAGATTGCCTTCTTCTTTACCCGTGAATATCTGGCTGAAGACAGTATTTCCGAATATATGAAAGAGCGTTCTGGTGGAGTGCCTTATATTGCCAATATGCAACTGAGTCGTGAAGATGCGATTGAGCTACTGGCAGCTGAAAAGGCAGATGCAGTCGCATTTGGTAAAGCCTATATTGCGAATCCTGATCTATACGAACGTCTGCTTGATAATGCACCGCTTAATGAGCTGAAAATGGAAAATATGATCGGCAGTCAGGTGGCTGAAGGTTATATTGATTATCCAACTTTGGCAGAAGTTAGAGTATTAAGCACCATAGAATAATTCGAAATAAGAGCCACATCGATTAACATGTCGATGTGGCTCTGTTATATTTTGCCGATTGAATCTGTTTTGGGGCGCAATGTGGCTACTCCATTCTGGTATAACGCAGCCTTGGCGCTAGCGAAACCGCTTTATCAATCCCGTATACGTAAACGTGCGACCAGTCCGGAACAATTAGAACAAGAACTGTTGGAACGTTTTGGTCCTTTCCAGTCCCCTAAAAATCTGCAGGCGATCTGGTTTCATGTAGTATCCGTAGGGGAAACCAATGCCGCTCAACCTTTAATTGAACATTACTTAAAACTTGGGCATCCGGTTCTAGTGACCAATACCACCAAGACCGGACAGGCACGTGCCAAATCTCTCTTCTTAAAAGAACCTTATTTAGACTTATTCCAAGCTGTATATTTGCCAGCTGACCAGAAAACCCTGATTCGTGATTTTTATCAAAAATATCAGCCTAAATTGCTGTTATTGATGGAAACCGAGCTCTGGCCAAATCTGATTGATCAAGCACCTGCTTTTAATGTGCCATGTCTGTTACTGAATGCCCGTCTTTCTGAAAAATCCGCCAAGGGCTATGGCAAAGTCAAAGGCCTAACCCGTGGCATGCTTAAGAATTTAACAGGTCTTTTGGCTCAGGATACAGCAACCCAGCAGCGTTATATTGATCTAGGTATAGTTTTAGAAAAAACTCAGGTCTTGGGCAATATTAAGTTTGATATCACGGCACCGCAGCAATTTATTGATCATGCTGCTCAATTAAAACAGGAATGGTCTCTACAAAGTCGGAAAATTATCACTCTCGCCAGTACACATGCCCCAGAAGAGCAGCAATTGATGGCTGAGCTTAAAGCTGCGTTAGATGCAACTCCAGCATTGGTTTGTATCGTGGTGCCACGCCATCCGGAACGTTTTGATGAGGTGTTCCAAGCTGCACAGTCCTTAGGTTTAAGAACCCAACGTCGTAGTCTGGGGCAACGTATCGAAGAAGATACTCAGGTTTATCTGGCAGATTCCATGGGCGAGATGTGGCTGTGGTATGCCTTGAGCCAAGCCTGTTATGTTGGCGGCTCTTTGAATGAACCAGGTGGTGGGCATAATATTCTGGAGCCGGTTGCGCTGAATGTCCCAACGATTCTGGGTAAAAACTATTTTAACTTTCAGACGATTGTCGATGAGTTTGTCCAGGCGCATGCCGTAGAAGTGGTGCAGGATGCTAAGCAGGCTGCTGAGACTTTGCTAGAAATTCTGAATAATTCAGCTAAAGCTGAAAGCTTGAATACTGCTGCACAAAAGATTATGCAGCAAAATCAGGGTTCACTTGAAAGGCATATTCAGGTGATTGATCAATATCTTTGATTATATTCTGATTTGTGAAGAAGCTGATTTTCATGGATTGATTGTATAAGGTTAAAACTAAGCCTTATCTTTATAGATTTAATGCTAGCGCTCTTCTTTCTTTTACTTTTGTTTCGGCAAAAGTAACAAAACCATTTGTCATCCACAAAACTCGTCATATACCATCTTTTTGCAGAGATATCGCAGAACCTATATCAGGCAAAAAGAGTCCTGCCTCGGACAATTGTGGATGAAGTTTCCGCGTATCCAGTGATGGATTTGTTGAGTTAATTTTTTATGAATATCGTCCTGCTTGATCCCCGCCAAACCGAATCTGAACTATGGCCGATTAGCTCAAAGCGACAACTGGAGCATTTGCAACAGCATCTTGAGATTCAGGTTGGTGACATATTAAAAGTTGGGATTCGGGAAGGGAAACGGTATTTAACTGAAGTTGTCGAAATTTCTGAAAAAGCAGTTTTATTGAAACCCATTCAAGAAGAATCAGTTCCTGCAAAGCTGCCTGTTACCTTGATTGTGGCCTTGCCACGCCCTAAAGTTTTGCGCCGTCTGATCATGGATGCTGTGACCATGGGGGTAGAAAAGATCATTTTATTGCATAGCTATCGGGTGGATAAAAGCTATTGGCAGACCCCATTTTTGCAGCAGCTGAATCATTATATCGATCTCGGGCTAGAACAGGCAGGAGATACGCTTGCTCCGAAAATTGAGCTGTATAAACGCTTTAAACCTTTTGTTGAAGATATTTTGCCGGGACTCATTACAGCAGACTGTCCAGCCTTTGTTGCACATCCTTATGCCGAACAGCCGATGCCATATGCACTTCAGCATCCTTGCACGATTGTCATTGGCCCCGAAGGTGGCTTTATTCCGTATGAAGTTGATTTGCTCATAAAAAACGGCTGCCAAGCAGTGAGCCTTGGCAACCGTATTCTCCGTACTGAAACGGCGATTTCATATGTTTTAGGTCGACTGTTTAGCGCGAGCTGAGGCATCTTCATGGCCATCGCCACGATAGACTTTCACTTCCTGCACCGGATATGGAATCGAAATATTATGTTCAGCAAAGGCTTGTATCACCCGTTCCTGAACTGCACTGATTGAGGTGCCTATGCCTGTTTCAGTGGTATTGACCCACCATAAGGCTTTGAGAGTAATCGAGAAGTCTGCCAGTGCAATCACATTGACGCTAAATGCAGGTTGACTCAGGATGGTCGGATCTTTATCCAGAATTGCAGTAATAATATCCTTGGCTTTCTGGATATCATCTTCATAACCGATCCCGACCGAAAATTCACAGCGGCGACGGGTATAAGCAGTATTCACCGTGACTGCACTGGTATAGACCGTAGCATTTGGAATCACGATACGACGACCATCTGGCGAGCGTAAAAAGGTTGCACGAATCTGGATATCTTCCACGGTACCCTCCAGACCATTCACGATAATGTCATCGCCAATCTTGAAAGGTTCACCCAGCAAAATCAGTACACCTGAGAGCAGATTCTGGAAAATATCCTTAAATGCGAAACCGATCGCCACCGAACCAATCCCAAGCGCACTCATCAGCTGACCTGGGGTGAAACCTGGAATCGCAATCACCAGCCCGATTAATACGCCAAAGAAAACAATCACCGTACTACCGACACGGTTCAGCACCAGTACCAGATTCTGTCGGGTATAAGTACGGTTTTCTAAAGTCTTACGGACAAAAAACTTAAACAGTTTTGACAGTAACCAGAAAATGACAATGACTGTCAGTGCGATGCAGAAATAAGGCACACGCTCCCAGAAACCCTCCATGATCTTGTCAATGGTGCTATAGGCATCATTGTACTTGGAGGTATGTTCGATCACGGTTTGGGCAGTTTTTTCAGTCGCCTGATGCAGGAGCTCAGTCGTCCCTTCAGTTACCTGGCTTAAAGTATTCTCTTGCTCAGCCACAAAAACTCCACAATTTAAATTTCGCTTATTTTGCCTCAACTACAGCAAAAAATTAACAACAGCGAAATTTATACACAATATATTTATGCAAAACAGACACAACTGCCTTAAAAGAACTCAGTCGTTTTTTGTTTCACTTCGCTTGGGATTCTTGAAGGCTCACCTTCACTCATATAAGAGAATAATGCAGTCGTCGCCAACAGGCTGAGTACGGTAAAAATGATCACCAGCCAGGCCACAATCTTTTCCCAGACGGGGCTTGTACGTATCGGACCATACTGATTGCTACCTCTTGTTCCTGGAAAAAGTACGATATAAATCCAGACCAACAGATTGATCAAAGGCACGAAGAATAGCAGCATCCACCAGCCACTGCGGTCCAGATCGTGTAAGCGCCGTACTGTAATCACAATACCGAAATACAGGTAGACCAGCATGATCGCCAAGGCAAACAGGCTGGACAGGCCGTGCAGGGAAATTTGCCAGTTTGAATCTACCGATAGGCTGGCAATGTTCACAATATCAATACTTAAACCTAGCGCAATACTGCTGCATAAGAAAATAAACTGTAAAAATGCGGACCAGGCAATAAAACTCAAACGTCCAAATCGGCCCCTGATCGATAAGGGATGATCTGCTGCAGGAAAAGGAGGAGGGAAATAGGAAGGTTCAGTTGAATTCATGGGCAAGATCCTAAGCCTGTATAAAATACAGCGAGAGTGGGAGACTCATTTTATTTGACGATAGCAATATCTAGCTGACTTTGGCCATAGCTGAGTATTATCCGAAGTTATTCTGATTGAATTTGAATAAATAATCTACGACGAAAGCATGATTGTCGGATTTGAAATATGCAGTACATACTGCCATTATGCATAAAAAACAATCAACAAAATGCCATCAAGCTCTCGTGATGAGATAGAACAAGATCAAGGAAGCGAACAATGAAAGAAATCTATCCAGTACCAGCAGAATTTAAGAAAACCGCACGTACCACTGATACAGAGTATTTTGAGCGTTATCAGCAATCCATTGAACAACCGGATCAGTTCTGGGCTGAACAGGCACAGCGCCTGGACTGGATCAAACCTTTTACCCAGGTTAAAAATACCAGTTTTGATAAAGACAATTTTAAAATTGAATGGTTTGCAGATGGCCAGCTCAATGTCAGTGCCAACTGTCTGGATCGCCATCTTAAGGAACATCCTTATAAACCGGCGATTATCTGGGAAGGGGATCATCCATCCCGTCACAAGATTATTTCTTTTCATGAGCTTTATGATGAAACCTGCCGTTTCGCCAATGTCCTGAAAAAGAACGGAATTAAAAAGGGCGACCGGGTGGTGCTGTATATGCCAATGGTCTCGGAAGCCGCAATTGCCATGCTGGCCTGTGCCCGGATTGGTGCAGTGCATTGTGTGGTGTTTGGTGGTTTCTCACCTGATTCTCTGGCCAGCCGGATTGAAGACAGTCAGGCCAAAATGGTGATTACCGCAGATTCGGGCATGCGTGGGGGCAAAGCCATTCCACTGAAAGCCAATGTGGATGAAGCCCTGAAAGTCGCCGGTACCGAATCGGTTGAACATGTCATCGTTGTACATCGCACTGGCAATCCGGTGGAAATGCAACAGGGGCGTGATCTCTGGTATCACATGGAAATTATGACCGTCAATGAGATCTGTCCGCCTGAGCCGATGAATGCGGAAGATCCGCTGTTTATCCTGTATACCTCGGGTTCAACCGGAAAACCTAAGGGCGTACTGCATACCACAGGCGGCTATCTGACTTATGTGAACTGTACTTTCCGAGAAGTTTTTGACATCAAACAGGATGATGTGTTCTGGTGTACTGCCGATGTCGGCTGGATTACCGGGCATTCCTATGTACTGTATGGTCCGCTCTCTAATGGTACGACTACGGTCATGTTCGAGGGAGTGCCGCAATATCCGAGCTGGGCACGTACCGGACATATCGTTGACAAGCATAATGTCACCATTCTCTATACTGCACCGACAGCCATTCGTGCCATGATGCGTGAGGGGGATGCCTATGTACGGGAAAGTGATCGTAGCAGCCTGAGAATTTTAGGTTCGGTCGGTGAGCCGATTAACCCGGAAGCCTGGAACTGGTATTACTCGGTAGTCGGTGAAAGCCGCTGTCCGGTGATTGATACCTGGTGGCAAACCGAAACTGGTGGCTTCATGATTACGCCTTTACCAGGTGCGACCGACCTGAAACCGGGTTCTGCAACCCGGCCATTCTTTGGTGTGCAACCCGCCATTGTCGATGCAGAAGGCAAGGAAATTGAAGGGGTGGCAGAAGGGAATCTAGTAATTAAGGATTCCTGGCCAGGTCAGATGCGCACCATCTGGGGTGACCCAGACCGCTTTATTGACGCCTATTTCTCGACCTATCCAGGTACCTATTTTACCGGTGATGGTGCACGTCGTGATGAAGATGGCTATTACTGGATTACTGGTCGTGTCGATGATGTACTCAATGTTTCCGGTCATCGTCTGGGTACGGCAGAGATTGAAAGTGCACTGGTGGCCCATGAAGCGGTTGCCGAAGCGGCTGTTGTCGGTATGCCGCATGACATCAAAGGTCAGGGGATTTGTGCATTTGTCACCTTGCAGGCAGGGACTGAAAGTACTGAACAGCTGCGCGGTGAACTGGTAGCTTGGGTACGTAAAATTTTAGGGCCAGTGGCAACGCCAGACGCCTTGCACTGGGCACCTGCTTTACCTAAAACCCGTTCAGGTAAAATCATGCGCCGGATCTTAAGAAAGATTGCTGCCAATGAGCTGGACAGTCTGGGTGATACCTCGACTCTGGCTGAGCCACAAGTCGTGGATCAGTTAATTGCTGAAGTGCAGCGTAATCAGGCATAAGTTTAGGACGTTCAAATACCGGCATTATTTGCCGGTATTTTTGTCTCAGGAATAAGCTCTGCATGCTTTCGAATATAGTGCCAAGCTGCAATCTGCTAAGCTAAAACCATGCTGAACTTAGGTCAAAAGAATGAATGTACGACAACAATATCTAGATCAATCTCCCCTGCAAATTGCCCAGCAACTGACAGAAACTTTTGCCCAAACAGCCGCAGCTCGTGACAAGCAGGGCGGTAATCCTAAAGCCGAGCGTGATCTGATTCGTCAGAGCGGTTTACTGGGCCTGTCTATTCCAAAACAGTACGGCGGTCAGGAAGCAGACTGGCAGACAATTTTTAAAACCATTCAAATCATTGCCCGAGTCGATAGTTCATTAGCACATGTTTATGGGTTTCATCATTTGCTGATTGCAACGGTTCAATTATTTTCCCAACCAGAACAGTATGGCCCATGGTTTGAACAGACCGCTCGGGAAAACCTGTTCTGGGGCAATACCTTAAATCCACTGGACCGTCGAACTACCGCAACAAAAATTGCTGAAAAAGAATATATTTTTGATGGAAATAAAAGTTTCTGTTCGGGCTCCATTGATTCCGATATCTTACTGTGCTCAGGCTATAACGACGCTGGAAAATTACTGATCGGGGTAATTCCAACAGCACGTAAGGGTGTAAGTTTTCTCGGTGACTGGAATAATATGGGTCAACGCCAGACCGATAGCGGCACCAGCCATTTTGAGCAGGTCAGAATTCATGAAGATGAATTGCTGTTAAATCCGGGTCCACTGAGCACGCCGTATTCAAGCTTACGTCCTTTGATTGCCCAATTGATTTTTGTACACATGTTCCTCGGTGTAGCAGAAGGTGCGTTTGAAGTCGCCAAACAAACCGTACAGACTCAAAAAGCCTGGTCAAAATCACTGGTAGAAGAGGCAGTGAATGACCCCTTTACCCAGAAGCATTTTGCCGATTTTTATGTGCAGCTGGAAAGCGTGCGTTTGCTGGCTGATAAAGCGATTCAAACCTTACAAGCTGCTTGGGATCTGGGCAATGATCTCACTGCCGAGCAGCGTGGTGAAGTTTCAGTGGCGATTGCTACAGCCAAAATCGCGGCCACCAATACATCTCTCTATATCACCCAGAATATTTTTCAGGTGATGGGCGCGCGTGCGACCACAGCCAAACTGAATCTGGACCGTTTCTGGCGTAATGTTCGCACCCAGACCTTACATGATCCGGTAGATTATAAATATCAGGAAGTTGGGGAATGGATATTGACCGGGAAAGTGCCTGATCCAAGTTTTTATTCTTGATATGAAAATAAAAAGCCTCTGATACTGGAGGCTTTTCATATTAGATGAAGTGATAGTTTCTTCTAAATCTGCTTAAAGGCTTCTATGGCTCGTACACGAGAGGCTTTTAAATCGACAATCGGTTTTGGATAATCCAGTTCCAGATCAGGATTTTTGGCATAAGGTTCATGAATGGATTTGGCATCCAGATGCGCCAGTTCAGGCACCCACTGGCGGATATAGTCTCCATTGGGATCAAACTTCAGGGACTGGCTGACCGGATTAAAAATCCGGAAGTAGGGCACAGCATCCATGCCGGTTGATGCACACCATTGCCAGCCACCATTATTCGCAGCCAGATCGCCGTCAATCAGGTGCTGCATAAACCAGCTTTCACCCAGTCGCCAGTCGATCAGCAAGTTCTTACACAGGAACATCGCAGTAATCATCCTGACCCGGTTATGCATCCAGCCAGTTGCCAGCATTTGCCGCATGCCAGCATCGACAATTGGAATTCCGGTCTGGCCTTGCTGCCAGGCAGCTAGATCTTCGGGGGCATTGCGCCACTGGATCTTATTGGTATTTTGCTTAAATGGTTGGTGTTTGGAGACACGTGGAAAATCAAACAGGGTCTGTAGATAGAATTCCCGCCACAAGAGTTCATCTAACCAGGTCTGCTGACCCACATCCTCAATCTGGAAATAGCCATCCTGAAAAAGAGCTTGCATACATTGGCGAACTGAAATAACACCGATATTCAGATAAGGGGAGAGGCGGCTGGTACCATCAACTGCTGGCAGATCACGGTCGGTTTTATAATGAGCCATTTTATCCTCGATAAAATCATCGAGCAGATCCAAGGCAGTTCGATCCTCCGCAGGCCAAAGTTGGGCAGCATGCTCTACCACATAATCCGCTGAGAATTTTTCAAGATCAACATTGGGGAGCTTAGTTGATAATTGGATTGGATCTTGAGCTTCAATCTCTGGATAGCAGGCGGGTACATCCAGAATTAGCCGCTCATAGCATTTTTTCTTAAAGGCACTATAGACCTGATAGGCTTGATTAGACTGATTCCGGATACTGCCAAGGGGAAACAGGATGCGATCATGATAGAACTCGACCCTGATTTGCTGCTGTTGCAGTAATTGCTGTACTTGAGCATCACGTTCCAGTTCATTGACGCCAACTTCAATATTGGTATGCAGATTTTCAATTTTCAGGGTTTGACACAGATTCAATATTTCTGGCGCTAAATTTTCCCACAAAGGAATATTCAATATGATCAGCGGGATATTCAGTTGCTGTAGCTGCTGTTTTAAATATTTGAGCCGGCGCAGATAAAAATCAATTTTGATCCGGGCATCCTGATGCAGTTGCCATTGTTCGGGAGAGAGGACTGCTAGCGCAATGCAAGGTCCTTGCTGAGTAGCATGCCAGAGTGCGGCATGGTCATGTATACGGAGGTCTTGGCGGAACCAGATCAACTGCATGGGAATAACGTTCTGAATCGGAATCAGATTATTTTATTCATTCCACCTGAAAATTCTGTATAGAAACGTAGATATGGGCAGAATGATCAGTTAAAAAACCGCCTATGGTATAAGCGGCTCTTTCATTTAACGCTGGTGAATATTTTCTAAGGTATCCACCAAGGTACGCGTGGTCTGGTCAATTTCATAATTGACTTCATCACCTACTTTGGCATTTTTCCAGGTGGTCAGACGCAAAGTTTCGGGAATCAGATCAATCGAAATTTCACTATTGGCGCGATCGACGCGATTGATGGTCAGGCTGCAGCCGTTCAGACCAATAAACCCTTTCAGGAAAAAGTATTTGATATTGCCATCCGGGATCTGAATATCGATATGGTAGGTTTCACCCCGATGTTCCAGATTTTTAATGATTGCTGTGCCTTCGATGTGCCCATACAGATTATGCCCGCCATTTTCTGCACCGACTTTGGCAGAGCGTTCGACATTCACTTCATCACCCACTTGAAGAGATTTTAAGGTGGTGAGAGCAAGGGTTACATCGGAGATATCGAAGTGAATCTGATTTAGCTTCTGATCAATAGTCGTTACGGTGAGGCAGACGCCGTTGATCGCAACACTGGCGCCAATAAAGACATCCTGAAAAAACTGATTTTCGTTGCTCACGATAATGGTAATGAAGCCATTGCCCTGGCGAATATCCACGACTTTTTCCAAGCCTTGTACGATACCGGTATACATAATTTAAATTTCTATCTCATCGGGTTTGGCTTCATTCTAGTCAAGAATGAAGCAGGCGGCTATCTCTATGCCGAGAACACTGTGTTGCACAAAAAAAATCCCTCAAGCCGAGCCTTGAGGGAATGAATCGTTATGCTGAGCATTATTATAGTTTAAACGAGCTCAGCTTCTTGTTCTTCTTGTTGCTGTTCAGCTTGCTGCGTTTCGAGTTCACGCACGAGTGGCAAGACTTTTTCACCGAAATATTCCACTTCTTCAATAAAGTGCAGGAAGCCTGAAAGAACCAGATCAACACCGACTTTTTTCAGTTCGATGATACGTTCTGCAATCTGCTCTGGCGTCCCGATCAGGTTGGTACGGAAACCATCGTTATATTGCACCAGATCTTTAAATGTGGATTTGGCCCAGTTACCTTCACCTTCTTTACTCGCTGCGCCCGCTTCACGCGTTGCCTCACCGAAAGATTTCACCGCCTGAACATTGGCCTTGGCCACGATTTCTCGCAGTACTGCTTGCGCTTCCTCTTCGGTGTCACGAGCAATCACAAATGCATTTACGCCAATTTTCACAGAGTGATTGTTCGCTTTGGCTTTTTCACGAATATCATCGATCTGTTTTTTCAGCTCTTCCGGCGTATTGCCATTGGTGAAGTACCAGTCAGACACACGAGATGCCATATCGCGTGCTGCCCGGGAACTCCCCCCCTGGAAGATTTCAATATGCGGTTTTTGTAGCGGTTTTGGACTCAAGGTATAGTCTTTGAACTGGTAGTATTTACCATCAAAACTAAAATTGTTTTGAGTCCAGACCCCTTTCAGGCTGCGAATAAATTCTTCTGAACGTGCATAACGTTCATCATGTTCCGGCCATTCTTCACCAATTGCATCAAACTCGCCACGGAACCAGCCACTTACGACATTAATCGCAATTCTGCCATTGGTCAGATGATCAATGGTTGCCAGCTGCTTCGCTGCCAGCGCAGGCTTCCATGGACCCGGCAAGACCGCGGCAATCACTTTTAAACGTTCAGTTTTCGCCAGGATGCCATGACTGAAACTCACTGATTCATGCTGGTTTTCAGCGTTATAGCCCGCAGTAAAACGGATCTGGGTCAGGGCATAGTCAAAACCTGCTTTCTCAGCAGTTTGCGCCAGACGGACATTATAGTCATAGCTCCAGTCAGTACGCTGTTCAATGTCGCTGACCACCAGACCGCCACTGACATTTGGAACCCAGTAAGCAAATACAATATTTTTATCTTGTGACATTATTCTTACCCTCTGAATGAAGTGGCCATTAAGCCACTTGAGTCTTTGGCACTTTCTTGCTGTGCAAACGGGATTCTGCGGCATCCAGGCTTGGCACTGCAGCTGAAGGTAAAACTTCTTCCTGTTCGATTTGCTTGTTGATGCCTAGGCTCTGGTTGGCTTGCTGAGATTTTTCTTTAATGACCTCAGCACGCTGCCCCTTTGCTGGCGCCCATTCAAGGATTGGTAGGGCACGAGCCACTGCCAGGGTAATACGGGCACGAAGTAATTCGCTGTGAATAGTATATTCAGGCGTAAAGTCACGATCTGTGGCATATACCCCGATTGGTAAGGTTTGTGCCTGGAAGAAGCTGAATAATGGGCGTAATTGGTGCTCAAGAACCAGCGCATGACGGTCACTACCACCAGAAGCTGCTAAAAGAACCGGTACATCTACCAGCGCCGTTTGTTCTACGAAGTCAAAGAAATGCTTGAACAGGCCCGTAAATGAAGCGCGGTAAACAGGCGTACCAACAATCAGGGCATCTGCTGCTTCAACGGCTGCCAGATCATCCTGCACGCGTTGCGGTAACTGGTTACGGTAAATTGCACCACCTAAAAGCTGGCCAATTTCACTGAACTTGATGAAATGTACATTGATTGGCGTCGCTTCACCCAGTTCATCCAGAATGGCTTGAACCAATGCTTCGGTTTTAGATGGGTGATTCAGGCCGCCAGAAACAGCCACGATGTTTAAAGGTTTTTGCTCGGAAAAATGGGGCATGTGAAGTACCTAAAAATGGTTAAGCTCGGAATGACCCTATTAATCCCGATTGCCGCAGTAGGTGTAAAATAACGAAATGCTGAAAAGTTATCTGATTTTTCTATATAAGCGGAAAATGTGCTTCTGAAACGGATAGAGCTGGATAAATGGCTGATAACTATATTTATATTGAATAAAGATAAGCTATGCATAATAGGAATAAATCATATATAAAAAAGTGATGAGAATTAAAGAATTATTGAAATAAGCCAAAATTTAAAAAAATTAAAGAAAAACTCCACATTATTTAAAAAATTGGTGATCTTGCATATCCATAAACTGGCTTGTGTGGTTAGAATAGGAGCTACTGTGCACAAGATCTCTCTCACGTCCTATGAATATTTTAATCGTTGATGATCATCCACTGTTTCGTCATGCTCTGATCCAAGCTGTTCGTTATAGTCTGCCACAAGCGCAGATTCATGAAACTGCAGCAGTCAATGAATTTTATGAACGTCTAGAAAATGGTCCTGAGCCTGATCTTGTCCTTCTGGATTTAAACCTGCCAGGTGCATCGGGCTTTTCTGCTCTGGTCCACGTTCGCGCCCAATATCCTTCGATTCCAATTATTGTCGTTTCTGCTCACGAAGAAGCCAGCATTATCCAGCGTGCGATTGCACATGGTGCAATGGGCTATATTCCAAAATCTGCACATCCAAGCCATATTGGTGAAGCGATTCGTGAAGTCCTCGAAGGTGAAATCTGGTTACCACCCAATCTGCCAGCCAACATGAACTTCGATCCGCGTGCTGCAGACGAAACTGCATTGGCAGAACGGATTCAGTCACTGACACCGCAACAATTCCGTGTCTTGATGATGGTAGCCGAAGGCTTGCTGAACAAACAGATTGCTTATGAACTGGATGTTTCAGAAGCCACCATTAAAGCGCACGTGACAGCAATCTTCCGTAAGCTAGGTGTACAAAACCGTACCCAGGCGGTGCTTGCCATCAATGCCTTGAATATTGAAGAAAAGAAAATGTAAGTGATGCTGCTTACAAAATAAAAAAGACCTCAGATGAGGTCTTTTTTATTGCGAGAATGTTGCCAGATTAAGCAATATAATCCTGTTTTTGGGTAACATCGGTACAGAACATGGGATTCAGTGCGGATTGCAGTTCATCAATCTGTTCTTGGGTGACATAGCCTTTAGAGATGAGGTATTCTGCTACGCGATCATCCCGTAGACTCAGGAAAGTCGCATCATACACACCTAAGTCTACAAACAGGGCAGCAGTTTCCAGACTGTTAAAACGGTCCAGATAAACTTCATCTTCATACATCAGGAATACATGCTCGTCTGTGCTATTCGGATCGACCTGTAGGTGCTCTGCCAGTTCATGCGGGCAGGTTTTGATAAAGAGCAAGTCAGAGAGTTCATCAAACTGGGTGGTATCCAGGCAATCTTCTTCATTTTTCACTTTGCCGAGCCACGCTTTAAAGACCAGTACGGCACCACCACGCAGCAGCATACTCCAGATCTGATGACGGGTTTGTACAGGTAAATCTTCAGCTTCTGCTTCCAGAGATTCAATCAGCTTGTTTTCCTGTTCAGCCAAACGTTCAAATAAACCTAAACCTTGCGGTTTGTAGGCATAAGGTTCAAAGACATCAAAATGCAGTTCATCAAAAACTTGCAGGGCTAAAGGAACCGCATGCTGATACAGGGTTTCAAGTGCCTGAATCTGGGTATCGTCGAGTTTGCTGTATTTAAACATTTGCGTCCAGTCGATGCTGGGTAATAAGGCATTAGCACCATATTGGCGATGGAATTGCTGAGTCTGTGCGGGAAGCTGAGCAATTGATTCATCGAGTTTCATTTTTATAACTCCTATCTAGCAGTGCAAATAGACCAGCTGCCAAAAGGATTTAGGCATTGTCAGATGGAAACTGATCGTTTCTTATATTGTCTATTTTTAGAGCTAAGCCTGTTGTATTAAAAATACGACCAAAGTTCTATCTGCCATAAAATAGGATTAAAAATTAATTTAAAACAACAACTTAAATAATTGTAACTAGGTGTACACATGTATATTAATAGAATTGGTGGCTTTTGCCATAGAGAATGCTGAAATGATAATTTTGAGCAATTTATCAGCAGGAATTATGTGAAATTTGGTGCTTTTAGCACATTGGCCTGATTTTTTTGCCAGTCAGGTAAAGATAGGTATTTATTCAGTATAAAAAATGCCCATCTTAAATCATTAAAATGGGCATTGAGATAAAAATAAAAAGTTCTAACTACCAGAGATTTTCAGACCGGATAACCAGGAACGAAGTGAAGCGGGTTTCAATGGTTTCTTCAGCAGGACAATATTTAAATCCTTCAGGCGCTGTGGCAGTTCCGGATCAGAATCTGCGGTAATCAATGCCACCGGAATATCACTACTACGATGTTCCAGAATAAAGTCCAGACCGATCTTGTCCTGGTTTAAATGCTGATCCACCAGCCAGACCTGAATATTTTCCTGCTGGATCATTTCGGCGGCCTGTTCAGGCTCGGTGGCTTTAAAGACCTGATAACCCCATTTGGTCAATAAGGTCGACATGCCTTCCAGAATGGTTTCATCATTGTCCAGACATAGAATCTTAAAGGCCTTGGACTTCAACGGCACAGCCTGAACAGGGGCGGCAACGACTTTCGGTGCTGCGGTCAGTGGCACTTCAATCATGAAGCAGGAACCTTTGCCCAGCTCGGAAGAAACATGAACTGGATAATCCAATAGACCAGTCATACGTTGCACGATGGCGAGACCAAGCCCCAGACCCTGTTCACCCCAAGGCGAAGTATGGCCACAACGCTCGAATTCCTGGAACAGCTTGATGCGCTGTTCTTCAGCAATACCGGGACCGGTATCCCAAACCCCGATCCGGATATGATTTGGCCGGTTGCTAGAACGCAGTACACCGACCACGACCTTACCTTTGGCGGTATAACGTAGGGCATTGCTGACAAAGTTCTGGATAATCCGGCGAATCCATTGTGGATCGGTGTCAATCCAGAACTGGGCATCATGCACTCGCAGTTTGATGCCACGTTGTGCCGCAATGGATTTGAATTGCAGTTCCAGATCACTTAATAAATCATGCAGTGGATAAGCCTGGCGTTTCGGCTGAATCGTACCGCCCTCCAGTCGGGCAATATCCAGCAGAGCTGAGAGCATGCTTTCTGCCCCATGCAGGGCACGATCCAGTTGCTGCAGGGTCTTGCGATCTTCTTCGCTTTGTACACTTTGCTCCAGCGCCGTACTGAACAGACGTGCAGCATGCATTGGCTGTAACAGGTCATGACTGGCGGCAGCAATAAAGCGGCTCTTGGACATATTGGCTTTGTCGGCTTGTTCACGCGCCAGTTGCTGTTCAGACAGGGCATCAGCGAGCTGCTGGGTACGATCCTGAACCCGGGCTTCCAGTAATGCTTCATTTTCACGGAAGGCAGTAATATCGGCAAAGGTCGTCACGAAACCACCGCCTTCAATTGGGTTACCCCGCATCTGAATCACGCGGCCATCTTTACGGATCCGTTCAAATTCATGCGCACTGCCGACCTGCATCCAGTGAATCCGTTTACGCACATGTTCTTCGACCGAGCCCGGACCACATTCACCGCGTTCAGCGTTATAACGGATCAGGTCAGCGATTGGACAGCCGACATAAACAATATCTTTTGGATAGTCGAACAGTTTCAGGTATTGGTTGTTCCAGGCGACCAGACACATATTTTCATCAACCACACTCACCCCTTGGGTCATATGGTCGATCATGGTCATGATCAGGTTCTGGTTAAAACGCTGCCATTGTGAGGCCTGATCCAGAATATTCGCCACCTGACCGAGGGCCAGGCCATTATTCACCATCGCGGTAGTCAGCAGGGTACGTGCCGAGGCTGCACCAATGGTACCGGCCAGATACTGCTCAGTAAAACGCCACCACATGCCATTGGCACTGCTATTTTCATTCAGTTCCACACTATTTTGAGCACAGAACTGCTGGAAGGCCTGCATGGTTGGACCTTCACCGGTAATGCGCTTGGCCAGCGTAATCAGGTCACCAACTTTTAAACGGGCCACATCCTGATGCGAGTAGCTGACATCAGTAGATGGACTTTGAGAAGGAAGCGGCTTGGTTTCATAGTAGAAGAAACTTTCCGCCTGAATCTGTTCAGCCACACTTGGACGGAACATCCGGGAAACCCAGATATATAGGAATGTGTTCAGACCTAGTGCCCAGACCACACCATGCGTTAAAGGATCAAAAGATTCGAAACCGATCAGGGCTTCAGGACGTAACCAGTTCCAGCCCAAAGGACCCTGTTCCAGAAAACTCTGGCTGAACTGCTGATAGGCTTCTGGCAGGCTGCGCAAAATCGTTGGTAATAGCAGGGTATACGACCATAAAGCGAAACCGGTCAGCAGGCCAGCATATACACCTTGCTTACTCCCGCCACGCCAATACAGACCACCAATCAGGGCAGGGGCGAATTGTGCCACGGCACTAAAGGCCAGCAGACCAAAGACTGAGAGCTGGTCAATATCATTAAAAAAGTTGAAGAACAGAAAGCCCATCAACATCACGGCCAGAATACAGATCCGGCGGGTAAATTTGAGTACCAGTGGCAAACGCTTGTCATGCCGTGAGATCAGGTTTAAGCGCCAGAGCGCCGGCATGATCAGGTCATTACTTAGCATGATCGACAGGGCGACTGAAGATACCAGTAACATACCAGTCGAAGCCGAGAAACCGCCTAAGAAGGCCAATAAGGTCAGCCAGTCCTGATTATAGCTAAGCGGTAAAGACAGTACCGCGACATCTGGAATCGCTAAATATTGGGGAGCCGCATGCAGTGCCCAGCTGGCAATCGGGATAATTGCCAGTGTGGTCAGAATCAGATAAATGGCAAACCAGCGACGTGCACCACGGATATGTTTTTCATCCCGTAATTCAACCACTGCTACGTGGAATTGACGTGGCAAGCAGATAATCGCCAGTGCAGCCAACAGGGTCTGTACCCAGAAACTTTCCGGTACGCCAAACAGCTGTACATCATGGAAGGTTGACTGAATATCGCTACTGATCTGAGGCAGATTTTCTGGTGCTTCAAAAATAAAGAAACAGGCTACGGCCAGCAAGGCAAATAACTTAACAAAAGACTCAAAGGCGACAGCCAGCATCAGACCGCCATGCTGTTCGGTGTTGGCAATCTGCCGGGTACCGAAAATCATCGCCAGAATCGCCAGGACGCCAGTCAGGAACAGTACGCTATTGGTGGTACTGGCAATCCCGGCTGAAGGTTCCAGAATGACCGCCGCACTCAAGGCAATTGCACGTAACTGCAAAGCCAGATAGGGAATGATGGCAATCACCGCCAGAATGGTGACCAGCGAAGCCAGAGGCCCACTCTTACCATAACGTGCAGCGACGAAGTCGGCGATAGAGGAAATCGCATGATGCTGGCGTACCCGTCCCAGACGGCGCCAGATATCGTAACCAATCGCGACAAAGAGCAGGGGACCAAGATAGATCGGCAGGAAAATAATTCCTTCACGAACCGCAGCACCGGTCGCGCCATAAAATGTCCAGGAAGAACAGTAGACGCCTAAAGTTAAACTAAACAATAGCATGCGGCCACGGGTACTCAGCCGGCTGGCATGTTTTTCCCCATAGAAAGCGCAAGTAAAGAGTAAAGTGATATAGAGGGCGAGCACCCCTATGATGAGCCAACTGTTCATATAGCCTGATGTGTACTGTGCATGACGCTATGATACCGCATCATGCACTCAGCAGTTTAAATTGATCATTTTTTAACGACCAAAGTCTAAATTACAAGTCATTCTAAATGTTGTTATTTTGCAACAGTGATAATTCGAATTAAAAAATAGTAAGCCCATGGTGGGGCTACAGGAGTGTAACTATGGATGAGGCTCAAGTAGAAAGAATTCTACAGAATCCCAAATTCAAAGAAATGGTACGTAGAAAAAGTACGCTGAGCTGGACCTTAACCGGCATCATGCTATTTGTCTATGTCGGTTTCATGTTGCTTGTTGGCTACAACAAAGAATTTCTATTGTCTTCAATTTCTGGCGGTGTAACGACCTGGGGTGTACCTCTAGGTATCGGTATCATTATTTTGTCTTTTATATTGTGCTGGGTGTATTCCTACATTGCCAATAACAAACTTGATCAGCTGAACAGAGAAGCAATTCAGGAAGTGGAAGCGATTACAAAAGAAAAGGGGCAACACTAAGATGAAAGGGATTTCATATCAAGCGCTTGCTGCTGCAGCGCTGACCTTGCTCAGCTCGGCAATGGCATTTGCTGGACCAGATCTGGGTGCTGCGGAGCAGCAAGCGACCAACTGGCACGCGATTATCATGTTTGTGATTTTCGTTGGAGCAACCTTATTTATTACCAAATGGGCTGCCAAACAAACCACAAATACTAATGATTTCTATACTGCCGGCGGCGGGATTTCTGGCTTCCAGAACGGTCTGGCCATTGCTGGTGACTTCATGTCTGCAGCATCTTTCCTCGGTATTTCCGCGATGGTATTCCTGTCCGGTTTTGACGGATTGCTGTACTCACTAGGCTTTATGGTGGGTTGGCCAATCGTTTTATTCCTGGTGGCAGAACGTTTGCGTAACCTGGGTAAATTTAACCTGTCTGATGTAGTGTCGTTCCGTCTGGAAGAAAAACCGGTGCGTACTCTAGCTGCATTAAGTTCACTGGTTGTGGTTGCGTTTTACCTGATCGCACAGATGGTAGGTGCAGGTCAGTTGATCAAGTTACTCTTCGGTCTGAACTACAATATTGCTGTGGTGATTGTTGGCCTGTTGATGATGGCTTACGTAATCTTCGGTGGCATGCTAGCGACCACTTGGGTACAGATCATTAAAGCAGTAATGCTGTTGTCTGGTGCGACATTTATGGCTTTCATGGTAATGAAGGGCGTAGGTTTCAGCTTTACCAATATGTTTGAACAATCGATTCAGGTTTACTCTAAAGTACATGACTTGAGCCTTGCAGATGCAACCAAGATTATGGGTCCGGGTAATCTCGCTTCGAATCCGGTCGATGCGATTTCTCTTGGTCTGGCGCTGATGTTTGGTACAGCAGGTCTGCCACATATCCTGATGCGTTTCTTTACAGTAAAAGATGCCAAAGAAGCACGTAAATCAGTGGTGGTTGCAACAGGCTTTATCGGTTATTTCTACCTGTTAACCTTCATTATCGGTTTCGGTGCGATTCTATACGTAGCGAACAACCCGCAGTTCCTGGACATTGCAAAAATGGCAATCACAGGCAAGCTAGAGCTGGTGGGCGGTAACAACATGGCCGCGGTTCACCTGGCAGATGCTGTGGGTGGTGACCTGTTCATGGGCTTCATTTCTGCAGTGGCATTCGCAACCATTCTTGCGGTAGTTGCAGGTTTGACCTTGTCAGGTGCTTCAGCAATTTCACATGACTTGTATGCAAACGTATTCAAGAAAGGCCGTACTACACCTGAATCTGAACTGCGCATGTCTAAAATTGCAACTCTTGGTCTTGCTATCTTTGCGATGATCTTGGGAATTCTGTTCGAGAAGCAAAACGTTGCCTTCATGGTAGGTCTGGCATTCTCGGTAGCAGCATGTGCCAACTTCCCGGTACTGGTTCTGTCTATGTTCTGGAAAGGCCTGACCACACGTGGTGCTGTCATTGGTGGCGTGGTTGGTCTGGTGACTGCGGTAGTGCTGATTGTACTGTCTAAAGCCGTTTGGGTAGATACTTTCGCGATTTCAGATACACCAGTCGTTCCATTTAATGGTCCTGCATTATTTGCAATGCCATTGTCTTTCTTCTGCTGCTGGTTCTTCTCCATCACAGACCGCTCAGTGAAAGCACAGGCAGAACGCAAAGCTTTCGATGCACAGTTTGTTCGCTCACAAACAGGTATTGGAATCTCAGGTGCATCTGATCATTAAGATCTGATGTCCTAAAAAAGCCTCCTGATGGGGTAATGCCAGTCAGTTAAGAGATTGACTGGCTTTTTCTTGGGTATTTTTGAGGTTTTCCTTTTACAACCCTTGGATAACTCCTCACTCTTCTCTCAGGTATAACATACCGATTAGATTTCTCCAT